>CANHRS010000078.1 GCA_947463445.1 Flavobacteriia bacterium
CCACATTCGGAATAAATGGATTTTCCCAAGTACCTGTTGCGTTCAAAATCACTTTAGCTTTAAAATCTCCTTGTGAAGTTTTAACTTGAAACATATCCCCTGCTTTCGAAATGGAAATTACTTCCGTATTTCGTTGTACAGTAAGTTTATAATGTACTTCGTATTTCTGTAAATAATCGATTACCTCTTGTTTTGTTGGAAATAAATTATCTGATTTAGGCATTAGCCAACCAGCTAAAGAACTATGTTCCGCAGGCGAAAAAAGCGAAAGACTATCCCAAGCATGATTCCAAGCGCCACCACCTTCCGATTGTTTATCCAATATTAAATAAGAAAAATTCAATCTACGTAAATAATACCCACACGTTAATCCACTCTGACCACCACCAATCACCAGGACATCATATACTTTTTCCATCTATATCAATTAGTTAATTTTTGAGAATACATACAAGGTTTCTAAACCAATTTGTAATGCTCTTTCGATGTATTTTTCATTTTGAATTTCAGTACCATCAAAAGCCTTTGGGTCCTCATACGTCGTTCCAATACGCAGTTCAACTCCTGGAATAAACGGACAATTTTCCTCCGCGTCTCCACAGGTCATAATCGCTGCGAAATTAGAAGTTGGATTACTTAGATCATCATACACCTTCGAAAAACAAACACTTGGTTTTGGACCACCAAAATCCACTTCATATTTTGGATTTAAAGTCGTATCCATTTCAGTAATTTCAAAACCTAAACCTCGTAATGCTTGAATTGCATTCGGATTAAAAGCAGTTGCTTCGGTTCCTCCTGAAAAAGTACTTACTTCATTCACACCAAAATATTCTGTAGCAACAGCCGCCCATATTTGTCCAAAGTGACTACGACGTGAATTATGCGTACAAACATAGATCAATTGAATTAGTGACTTCGCGTCTTTTTTTTGTTGAATGTATCCAGAAATTTTCTCTAATAATACTTTTCTGTCATTCGATATACTTTCAAATTGTTCCGAAAGTTGATCGCAAAGGTTTTTAATTTGTGTATTCATATTTTTCAGACTTTAGACTTCAGACACTAGACCTTAGACAAAAAACTTCAATCAATTATAGCGTCTAAGGTCTGATGTCTAATATCTCAATTAACAACACCCTCCACCAGGAGTACATGTAGTTGCAGGTTTATTGATATCTCCTAAATTTACTTTCAATTTATCCGCTGGAATACCACATTTATCTTGTGCTAAACAATTTGTTTGTGTTGCTTCCAATAAGAAATTCACCCCATCGAAACTTAAATGGAATTTCCCAATCGTTTCTTGTTGATACTCCACTTCTACTTCCCCATCTTGAAGGTTCAATACTTTTTCAGACAACTCGATGATGTCTTTCAACTTTTGCGGTGCCAAGCGATGGTCGAAATCATTTGCTTCCCACAATTGGAAATTCACTACTTTTTCTTCACGTACCGTTCCTCCACAATCGATGAAGTTTTTTGTGATTACTCCAACTTCTGTTACGTGAAAATGTACTGGAACAAATGTCCCATTCGGCAATACGAAACGAACTTCTTGTACGTTTTGTAGACTTTTTTTAACTTCTGATAATTTCATTTTTTTTAGATTTTAGACCTCAGACGTTAAACCTCAGAGAATAAACTAAATCAAGTCTAATGTCTCAGGTCTGACTTCTCATGTCTCAATTAACAACACTTATTTTTCGCTACAGATTCTATGACAATCCCCATGAATTGTGTGATTTGTTCAAACACCTGTGGATTCAAACAATAGCAAATCGAATTTCCTTCGATATTTCCTTGAATAATCCCAACTTGTTTCAATTCACGTAAATGTTGAGAGATGGTCGCTTGCGATAATGGTAATTCATTCACAATATCTCCGCATATACATTGTTTATGTTGTATCAAATACTCCACAATTGCAACACGCGCCGGATGACCCAATGCTTTTAACACATTCGCTAATTCATTTTGGTGATCCGTAAAATGTTCTGACTTTGTAATACCCATATCGCTTTAAATCTATATTGCAATATTACGATATAATTTGAATTAGAAGAAAGATTTTACGAAAAAAGACGAAAGACAGAAACTATTAAAGAATTATAACCTAATTAAGATTGAAAAAAAAATGAATTCCGTCAACTAAATGACGAAATTTATATTATTTCCGTCAATCAAATGACGGAATTTATATTATTTCCGTCATTTCGAATGTAAAAATCAAAAAATAGATGCTATATTTGAAGTATAATTGAGGTTATGGAATACATACAACGAACAGTAGAAAAACAGATTATCAACTACTTAAAACCAAATAAAGCAGTTGTGTTACTTGGTGCAAGAAGGGTTGGTAAGACAAAACTCATTCAACGAATCATAGAATTGGTCAATGAACCTACACTTTTTTTAAATGGCGATGACCAAGATACGCATGCTTTACTAGCAATTCAAAGCAAGGCAAATTACGAACGACTATTAGGAAATGTACGTTTTTTAGTGATTGATGAAGCGCAAGAAATACCAAACATAGGCGCTAAACTTAAACTGATGGTCGACACCATCGAAGGAATCAAAATAATTGCTACTGGTTCCTCTGCTTTAGATTTGAACGAATCAATCGGAGAACCATTGGTTGGTCGAAAAATGACGTTTCATTTATACCCTTTGTCGCAAGGTGAATTATCTAAGCACGAAAATTACTTGCAAACAACTCAACAACTTTCGAATCGTTTAGTCTTTGGAACTTATCCAGAATTGGAGTTCCTGCAAACAAACAATGAAAAAATTCAATATTTAAAAGAACAAGTTAATTCCTATTTACTGAAAGATATTTTAGCATACGAAGGAGTCCAAAAACGCGAAAAAATTGTATCACTATTGCGTATCATCGCTTACCGTATTGGAAGTGAAATATCAATAGAAAGTATTGGAAACGAATTAGGTATCAGTAAAAACACGGTCGATAAATACCTAGACCTTTTATCCAAAGTTTTTATCATCCACCGTGTTGGTGGATTGAGTCGTAATTTAGACAACGAGATCACCAAAAAAGCCAAATGGTATTTCTACGACAACGGTATACGTAATGCATTAATTTCAAACTTTAACAGTTTGGAGTTACGCGAAGACCAAGGACAACTTTGGGAAAACTACCTCATCTATGAACGTTTAAAAAAACAAGCATACGCCATGGATTATGGAAGTCATTATTTTTGGAGAACACACAGTCGACAAGAAATTGATTGGATTGAGGAAAAAGACGGAGCTTTGAAAGCCTACGAATTCAAATGGGCGATGCAAGGTAAAGCTAAAATTCCCCAAGCTTGGTTGAAAGGCTATCCAGATGCTGCATTTGAGATTATTGACAGATCGAATTATATGGATTTTATATTATAAAAAAGACCGATAAATTCTCATCCATCGGTCTTTCTTCATTTATCTTTTCGTTTTTTCAGTCTAGCGTCTAATGTCTGACATCTAATGTCTTCTAGTTACTCCGGACAAATCACAAACAACGGATAATCTTTCATCATCGCGTTTACTTTTGTTCTTACACTCGCTAACACTTCTTCGTTACCGATATTCGAAAGTACTTCATCCAATAATTTCACGATTTCTTTCGTTTCCGCTTCTTTCAATCCACGAGAAGTAATTGCTGGTGTCCCAACACGAATTCCAGAAGTTACAAATGGAGATTCGGTATCAAAAGGTACCATGTTTTTATTTACCGTAATATCTGCTTTTACCAAGTTGATTTCTGCATCTTTACCGTTTACTCCTTTCGAACGTAAATCGATCAACATACTGTGGTTATCTGTTCCTTCTGAAACGATGTTGTATCCTAATTTCACCAATTCTTCCGCCATAACTGCTGCATTTTTTTGTACTTGCAACATGTATTTTTTATACTCTGGTGTCAAAGCTTCTCCAAACGCTACTGCTTTTGCTGCAATTACGTGCTCTAGCGGTCCACCTTGAATTCCTGGAAAAACTGCAGCATCTAACAATGCTCCTAATGTTTTTAAGTTTCCATTATTCCACTTGATACCCCAAGGATTTTCGATATTATTACGCATCATAATTACACCCCCTCTTGGTCCACGTAATGTTTTGTGCGTTGTAGTTGTAACGATATGACAAAATGCTAATGGATCACTTAATAATCCTGCCGCAATCAACCCAGCTGGGTGCGAAATATCTGCTAAAATTATTGCACCTATTTCATCTGCTACTTTGCGAATACGCGCATAATCCCAATCTCTTGAATAGGCAGAAGCACCACAAATAATCATTTTTGGTTTTTCGCGGCGCGCAACTTCTTCCAACATTTCGTAGTCAACATATCCTGTCTCTTTTTTTACACCATAGAAAAATGGTTTGTACAATTTACCAGAGAAATTAACTGGCGAACCATGTGTCAAGTGACCACCATGCGATAAGTCAAAACCTAAAATTTTGTCGCCAGGATTCAAACATGCTAAAAACACTGCAGCATTTGCTTGCGCCCCAGAGTGTGGTTGCACATTCGCCCAAGTAGCACCAAACAATTCACACAAACGGTCAATTGCTAATTGCTCTACTTTATCCACTACTTCACAACCACCATAATATCTTTTGCCTGGAAGACCTTCCGCATACTTATTTGTCAATACAGAACCCATCGCTTCCATGACTTGTTCGCTTACAAAGTTTTCAGAAGCAATCAACTCAATTCCGTGTAATTGTCTGTTTTTCTCTTCTTGAATTAAATCAAATATTACTTTATCTCTTTCCATGCTATTCTATTCAGTAGTTAATAGTAAACAAATATATTAATTAGACTTTAGACAAGAGACATTACACCCTATAAATTGAGATAAAAGTTGAAAAGAATAAAGATATTTAGACTTTTAACCACATCCAATCTTTCAATCTTATGTATGACTTCTTATGACTTTAATCTAATGTCTTTTTATCTTTCGTCTATCCTTCTTTTGTCTAAAATAATTCCTAATTTTATCTATTAATCCAATTTGAACAAAAAAGAAACAAAAATGAGTGCATATAAATTCCGTGTATTACTCGATACTGAAAAAGAAAGTGAAATTTTTCGCGACATCCTAATCAACGACAACGACAATTTCGAAAGTTTGTATAACGCAATCATCCAGTCATTTAACTTTACTGGACAAGAAATGGCATCGTTCTATATGTCGAATGATAATTGGGATAAAGGACATGAAATTAGCTTGATGGACTTGAATTACGGAGATGAATCCTTAGAGGAAAAAGCATCTGTAATGTCTGAAACAAATATTCAAGATTTCATCCAAGAAGATGATCAAAAAATAATTTTGGTGTATGATTTCATGCGCATGTGGATTTTCTTGATTGAATTAGTAGAAGTTTTAGACGAATCTATTGGCGCACCAGAAGTTGCTTTGGCAATTGGTATGGCTCCACCAGAAGATTCTAGAGCTACTGGAATTGAAGAAGGGGAAGACGATATGCTTTTTGAGGACGAAGAATTCGGAGAAGATGAAGATGAATTTGGTTTAGATGATTATGAAGACGGATACTCCGACGAAGATTACTCAAACTTTGATGAATATTAATTAATTATGGAAAAATACGGTGATCCTATTGGAAAAGCTATAACAGACTTTTCAAGATCCAAACGACCAGACGATATTATCGTTTGCTCCGAAATATGTGAAGATGATATCATTCCGATTGAGGTGCTCTTTCGCAATGAAGACGAAATGCCTGAATTGGAAGTATTAGCCTTGCAAAATGCAACAGGAAAAATACTTGATGTAGGCGCTGGTGCTGGTACTCATGCCAACTACCTGCAAAATATGGGGAAAGATGTGACTGCTATAGACATCTCGGAAGGTGCAGTTGCTTTCATGCAAACACAAGGATTGAAAAGTAAAAAAGTGGATTTTTTCGATTTGAAAGATGAAAAATTTGATACTATCCTAATGCTAATGAATGGTATCGGTATCGCTGGGACTCTTTCTAACTTGGAAAAAACATTAGAACATGCAAAATCCTTGTTAAATCCTGGTGGAAAAATCTTGTGTGACTCTTCCGATATCAAATATTTGTATGAAGATGAAGATGGTTCACTTTGGGTAAACTTAAACCAAGAATATTACGGAAACTTCCGTTTTCAAATGAAATACAAAAAAGAAACTGGTCCTTGGTTTGATTGGTTGTATGTGGATTTCGATTCGCTATTTAACGCCGCTAAAAATGTTGGCTTGAAAGCTGTAAGACTGTACGATAAAGACGATAATTACCTTGCCGAAATCACTAATTAATCTAGTTACATGAAGATTTTAATGGTTTGTTTGGGTAATATATGCCGTTCGCCAATCGCGGACGGATTGTTACGCCAAAAAGTCAACGAAGAACATTTGGATGTGGAGGTAGATTCAGCAGGGACTATCGGATTACATGATGGTTCAGCGCCGGATTCACGGATGATTGCAACTGCTAAAAATCGCGGTACCGACATTAGTTTTTTGAAAGCACGACAATTTACTGCTGCGGATTTCGATCAGTTCGACGTGATTTTCGCGATGGACAAAAACAATAAACGCGATATTCTTTCTTTGGCTAAAACTACCGAAGACAAGCAAAAAGTACATTTGCTTTTAAGTGAAATCTCGGACCAAGAAGAAGCGAATGTGCCCGATCCATATTACGGAACCAGCAAAGACTTTGAACACGTTTACGATCTTGTAGACAAAGCAACAAACACAATTATTCAAAAAATTAAAAACAATACATTGATATGAGTCACGGAAAACTTTATTTAGTACCAACAACCTTAGGAGGAGAAAGCACCAAAGATATTATACCAGCTGATGTGATCGAATTGATCCGTGGCTTGCGTTTTTTCGCAGTAGAAGACATCAAAAGTGCTAGACGTTATTTACGTAAATTAGACCGTGAATTCCCTATTGACGACTCTGTTTTCTTTACACTAAAGAATAATACTGCTCCAGAGGACTTAAACAAAATGTTGGTTCCAATTCGTGAAGGAAACAATGTAGGTATTATTTCGGAAGCTGGTTGTCCGGGTATTGCTGATCCAGGTGCGAACTTAGTTTCTTTAGCACACCAACAAGGATTGCGCGTAGGTCCGTTAGTGGGACCATCCTCTATCCTATTGGCGTTGATTGGAAGTGGATTCAACGGACAAGAATTTACGTTCCACGGTTACTTACCTCGTGAACGTAAAGAGCGTATCCGTAAATTACGCGAATTTGAAATCTCTGCGCGTAAAACACGTATGACACATATATTTATGGATACTCCGTTCCGTAACATGCATATATTAGAAGACATGTTGAATGAATTAATGGACGAGACCTACGTGAGTATCGCTTCAGATTTAACCATCCACGACGAGTCGGTGCGAACCATGCGTGTAAAAGACTGGAGAGAAAACGCCTATGATCTTTCCAAAATTCCAACTATGTTCTTGATTGGACGTTTAAGCTAATATTGATGAAAAAGATATTCACCCACTTAACATTTTATGTGTTTTTAGCAATTATTGCTGGAATCCTACTAGGACATTTTAATCCTAAAATGGGTGAAGACATGGAATTTATCGGTAAAAACTTTATTGCAATTATTAAAGTTTTTGTTGGTCCGATTATCTTTTTAACTATTGTACTTGGTATTGGTTCGATGGGTGATTTAAAGAAAGTTGGACGTATCGGACTGAAATCATTGATTTATTTTGAAGTGGTCACCACCTTTGCCTTAGCACTTGGTGTTTTTTTAGCCATTTACCTAGAGCCTGGAAACATCGATAAATCCGCGTTAATCCTGCAAGATGCGAGTGAATATACCTCCAAAGCTGGAGAGCAATTTAGTTGGTTAAAGTTTTTACAAAACAATTTTACGATACAAGTATTGATTGTTTCCATTATTGGAGGCTTAGTACTAAATCATTTAAAGCAACGCGAACAAATTGTTCACCGTTTAGAACGTGTTTCTAAATTCGTGTTTCTTTGTTTGAAATACGTAATGTATCTTGCACCACTAGGAGCATTTGGCGGAATGGCTTATGCGGTAGGTAAATTTGGATTACATACCTTAATTCCTTTAGGAAAATTAGTTGGTAGTGTATACTTAACGATGATTCTTTTTGTAGTTCTTGGTTTAGGTTCTATCATGCGCTATTACAAATTGAACATCTTCTCCTTTTTACGTTATATCAAAGAAGAGTTATTGATTGTTCTAGGAACCTCTTCTTCCGAAACAGCTTTACCAAACTTGATGTTAAAGCTCGAAAAACTAGGGTGTAAAAAATCGGTTGTTGGCTTGGTTGTTCCGACAGGATATTCCTTCAATCTAGATGGTACTTCTATCTATTTATCGATGTCGGTTATTTTCATCGCACAATTATATGGTGTTGATCTAAGTATCAAAGAAATACTACTCATCATCGGTATTTTAATGTTGACCTCGAAGGGTGCGGCAGGAGTAACAGGAAGCGGATTTGTGGTATTAGCATCTACCCTAGCTTCTTTACATAAAATCCCTGTGGAAGGTTTAGCGTTCTTATTAGGAGTTGATAAATTCTTGAGTGAATCTCGCGCGATAACCAACATTATTGGTAATGGTGTCGCTACTTTAGTCATTGCAAAAAGTGAGAAGGAGTTTGACGAGGAGATGTATATGAGGGAGATTGGATCGATTTAATTAATGTAGCAATTGGTTAATGTGAAAATGGAACAATTGGTTAATTTGAAAATTAGCTGATTTGAAGATTTGAAAATAGTGGAGGGATACAAATCTATTTGAGATTTATTCAGAAATTGTTTAAAATTTAACTATTTTCAATAATTCACTCGGTGAACCCGAATTAATAGCAAAAAAAAATGTAAATAATACGATTCAAATAATTAATAATAAAGAAGATAATTATCTAAATTCCATTATTCATGAAAAATAATAAAACTAAAATTAATTCTTCCTCTGAAACGAATGATAAAATCATAGCTAGCATGAGTTTAGTTTATAAAAAATTAATTGAATATAAACGTAAAATCAACAGTGAATTAGTTGTGATGAAAGATGGTAAAATAGTTCATTTGAAGCCATAAAACATATAAAAGTTGTTAATCTTAAGTGAATCGCGCGCGATAACCAACATTATTGGAAACGGTGTCGCAACCATAGTGATTGCAAAAAGTGAGAAGGAGTTTGATCGTGAGATGTATTTGAAGGAGATTGGGTCGATTTGAAAATTAGTTAATTTGAAAATTTGAAGATTAATTAATGTAGCAATATTGGTTAATTTGAAAATTGGTTAATGTAACAATTAAGCAATGTGAAAATGGAACAATTGGTTAATTTGAAAATTGTTTAATGTAACAATTAAGCAATGTGAAAATATAACAATTGGATTATTTGAAGATTAGTTGCCTTTCGACCAGCTCAGGGTATAATTTGAAGATGGTACAATAATACAATTTCATTTCAACTAAAGGCATAATATAACTTTTTTGATTATAATATTACTTAATTCAATATGAAACCGAAAGATTTAGGAATGATTATTCTAGTAATAATTGGTGTAATCATTTACGTTATAAACAAAATATTTCCGTATTTAATTATTATTGGAGTTGGAATATTATCAATCTTTTTTATTTGTATATTAATATACTATTCACTCAAGGCTTACACAAATTATTACTTTAAAAGTTCGAAATTTAAAAAGATTAAATCTGAAATTCAAAACCATATAAATAATTGTAATGAATTAAATTTACATATTGAAGAATTGAAAAATTCTTTTGTTGAAATAAATTCAATTAATTATGGATTAGGTAATTTA
>CANHRS010000079.1 GCA_947463445.1 Flavobacteriia bacterium
AATCCTTTCACATGTATGGATTACTTGGTTCAGCAATTGCAACCGGTGCATTAAGTCTTTGGATTATTAAAAAATTTAAAATAAAAAGTATAAATCATAACCCAATCGAAGTCAAAGACAAACCTTTTCAATGGAAAGCAAATTTAGGCGGAGGGATAATTTTTGGGTTGGGTTGGGGATTAACAGGTGCTTGTTCTGCGCCATTATTTATATCTTTAGGAATAAATTGGAAAATCGGTATCCTACTTCTCATAGGGGCTTTAGCCGGAACTTATTTATACGGAATATTAAAAGACAAATTACCACATTAATATGGCATTAACACTTACACGACTAAACGATAAAATGGCTTTCGAAGCGACGAGCGACGATGGTGTTAAAATTCAATTTGATTGTAATCCAGCAATTGGTGGCGAAGGTTTAGGGATTAGACCTATGGATGGTTTAGCATCTTGTGTTGCCGCGTGTGCGAGTATTGATATCGTTTTGATTTTAAAGAAAAAACGTATTGAACTTAAAAAATACGAGGTAGAAATCAATACTGTAAAGAAAGACACCGTTCCTTCTCCATTTACTGAAATCCACTTAGTTTTCCACATTGCACCAGATGATCCAATCGAACAAGTATCCAAAGCAGTAGCATTGGGTGTAGAAAAATATTGTTCTGTTTCTGCGAGTTTAGATCCTTCGATACAGATTACACATACAGTTGTTCAAGACTAATAATTTAAAGAATCACCCTCTTTTATCCTCCCCAAGGGACGGAAGTTTAAAATTTGTCAGATGAAAAAAGATTATTTAAAAACGGCTCAAAAAGAAACAATTGCGATTCGTAAACACATTGACCGTACGTATCAAAAAGAACATTCCAATCCACTTTATTTAACAAGTAGTTTCACGTTTGATTCTGCTGAAGAAATGGCAGCAGTTTTTGCAGATGAGCAAGAAGGCAACATATACTCACGCTATTCAAATCCAAATGTTCAGGAATTAATTGACAAGGTTGCTATTTTAGAAAATGCAGAAAGTGGATGGGCAACTTCTTCTGGTATGGCTGCAGTATTCACTACTTTCGCCGCATTACTTCAATCAGGCGACCACATTGTTTCGAGTCGCTCTGTCTTTGGTTCTACCCATCGTCTATTTACAGAGATTTTTCCAAAATGGGGAATTACAACTACCTATGTGGATGCATTAGATTACGAAGGATATAAAAATGCCATTCAAGAAAACACGAAGATTTTATATTTAGAAACACCTTCCAATCCTGCATTAGAAATTATTGATTTGGAACTAGTTGGTGATATATGTAAAAATGCAAACATACTTTTTGCAGTAGATAATTGTTTTGCAACACCAGTTTTACAAAGACCAATTGACTTAGGAGCACATATCTCTATACATTCTACAACAAAATTTATGGATGGACAAGGTCGTACATTGGGAGGGTTGATTTTAGGTACTAAAGAAATCATCGCAAAAATTGAAGCCTTTGCAAGACATACCGGACCTGCTTTGAGTCCTTTTAATGCATGGATAATTTCCAAATCAATTGAAACACTATACTTACGTGTGAATCATATGAGTAATACTGCCCATGAAATCGCTAAAAAATTAGAAAATCATACAGCAATCTCCTTTGTAAAATATCCTTTTTTAGAAAGTCATCCAAATTATGTAACTGCGAAAAAACAAATGTTTGGTGGTGGTGGTATAGTTACTTTTGAAATTAAAGGAGGTTTAGAAGCAGGAAGAAATTTCTTAAATAAATTACAATTATTTTCATTGACACCTAACTTAGGAGATGCTAAAAGTATTGCAACACATCCAGCGTCCACTACCCATTCTAAACTAAAACCAGAAGAGCGTTTAGCAGTTGGAATAACAGATGGATTAGTTAGACTATCTATTGGTTTAGAACATATAGATGACATTTGGGAAGATATAGAACAAGCATTATCTTAGATGATTAATGCTCATTTAATTCAAAAACTAAAGAAGGCTATGTTCATAGTTTTAAGTATTGTACTGATTTTATTTATCAGTGGTTGTATTTTTATGAATCAAGCTAAATTTGGGAAACACCCTTCCGGCAAACGTTTAGAGTTAGTAAAACAATCTCCAAACTGGCGAGATGGCGCATTTCAAAATTTAAGTCCTACCCCTGCCTTAACGGAGGGTGTTTCATTTTTTAAAGTTTTTACCCAATTCTTTTTTGGAAAGAAAATAGATGTAAAGCCAACAAAACCACTTCCAAGTGAAAAGGTAGATTTATTACATTTAGATCCGTCAAAAGATGTATTAGTTTGGTTTGGACATTCCTCCTACTTTCTTCAATTAGATGGTATTACATTTTTGGTTGACCCAGTATTAAGTGGAGCAGCATCTCCCGTTTCTTTTACAACAAAAGCCTTTGCAGGGACGGATCGTTACAAAGTAGAAGATCTACCTAAAATAGATTTCTTATTAACTACCCACGATCATTGGGATCATTTAGATTATGAAACTGTCCTTCAATTAAAATCAAAAGTAGATCAAATTGTTTGTTCCCTTGGAACAGGCGAACATTTGGAATATTGGGGCTTTGATACTGCGAAAATTTCAGAAAAAGATTGGAATGAAACCGTAAAATTTCCAAAAAATGTTATTATACATACTGCACCAGCGCGCCATTTTTCAGGGAGAGGTTTCAAACGAAATCAAGCCTTATGGACTTCCTATATATTAGAAGTCAACGACAAACGTATTTTCATTGGTGGTGATAGTGGATACGATACGCATTTTAAGAAAATTGGAGAAAAATTTAAGTCGTTTGATTTAGCAATCTTAGAAAATGGTCAATACAATAAAAACTGGAAATATATTCACATGATGCCGGATGAGGTTTTGAAAGCTGCAAAAGAATTAAATACTAAAATTTTGTTTCCAGTGCATTCGAGTAAATTTGCACTTGCAACTCATCCTTGGTACGAACCATTAGAAACAATCACGTCGCTTCCAAAAGATTCCTCTTTTATACTTATTACACCAAAAATTGGATCAATTGCTTCACCAACAGATAGCACTCAAGTATTTGATAAATGGTGGAGATAAAAAAGAAACTCTAAATAAATAAAACAAAGGTGTTTTAACACAAAGACTCAAAGGCAAGATTGAAATGCTTTCGATTTGGAGCTCACGGAGTTTTTTTACTGCGTCAAAACTTAAAACAATTCCAACAAATCCTCTTGGCTTAAGGACTTCAATATCGATGCTTCCGTTTGAATAATATCTGATGCAATTTCTTTTTTGGTCGCTTGTAGGTTGACAATCTTTTCTTCGATGGTTCCAGGTGTGATTAATCTTACAGCGACTACATGTTTGTCTTGTCCGATTCGATAACAACGATCTATTGCTTGATTTTCCACAGCTGGATTCCACCATGGATCTACTAGGTACACATAATCTGCTTCCGTTAAGTTTAACCCAGTTCCTCCAGCTTTCAAACTAATGAGGAAAACTCGGATATCATCGTTATCTTGAAACTCATCTACGATTTCTTCTCGTTTTTTGGATTGACCTGTAAGGTAGGCAAATGGAATCACTTCTTGTTCTAACTCTGTTTTAATTAAGTCGAGCATACCAACAAACTGACTGAATACTAAAATCTTATGGTAGCGGTGTTTTTCTTTGATTTCTTGCATGAGAACACGGATTTTAGCCGATTCATTCCCGTAGTATTCTTCCTCGTTTAATAATGCTGGAGAATTACAAATTTGGCGCAATTTCGTTAAAGCAGCTAAAACATACATCGAATCCATGAATTTCTTTTTCGCTGTCGATGCTTGTAAATAATCGCGCATTTCTTTTTTATAACTTTCGTAAACATCCCTTTGCTCCTTCCCCATTTCACAATACAAAACCATTTCGGTTTTATCTGGAAGTTCTGTCGCTACCTGTGCTTTAGTTCTTCGTAGTACGAAAGGATTGATTTTACGTTTTAATTCTTGTGCACGCTCTATGTCTTTGTATTTATCAATTGGTGTGGAAAACTCTTCTCTAAAATGCGTTTGTGTTCCTAGTAATCCTGGACAAGCAAAGGATAATTGTGCATATAAGTCAAACGTATTATTTTCAATCGGTGTTCCAGTCATCACAATTTTGTTACGCGATTTTAATAAACGTACCGATTTATAGCGTTGAGAATCTGGATTTTTTATCGCTTGAGATTCATCCAAGAAAATATAGTTAAACATAAATTCTTTTAAATGGTATACATCCGATAATAGAGTTCCATACGAAGTAATCACCACTTCATAGTTGGCTAAATCATGGATGTTTTTCTCCCGATCTGCACCATAAATAGTGTGCACTTTTAAACTAGGAGCAAATTTTTGCAGCTCTTGTTGCCAGTTAAAAATTAAGGAAGTAGGAACGACAACTAAATTTGTATTCTTGTCTTTGTGTTTCCTTTGGGTTAATATAAAAGCCATTATTTGAATGGTTTTACCTAAGCCCATATCATCCGCTAAACAACCTCCAAAATTAAACTCATCTAAGAAATTTAGCCAATTCAAACCATCTTTTTGGTAGGAACGTAACTCTGCATTTAATTTTTTAGGTACTTTGACTTCTTTAATTGATTTAAAAGAAGTTACTTTATCTTTTAAACTCTGAATTTCCGTCTGTGCTTCTAGGGATAAAACTTCTTTATCATATACTTCATCGATGTAGGTGAAATTTATTTTAGAAGTTCGAATATGGTCTTTAACCACCTCTCCAGCACGAAGATATTTGGAGAATTTTTCGACCCATTCTTGTGGTAAAATCCCTATGGTACCATCGCTCAGGGTAATAAATTTCGTTTTGTTTTTTACTGCTTTTTGTAATTGCTTAAGCGGTACTATTTGATTACCGAAACTCAATTCAATAGATGTATCAAACCAATCGATTCCACTGGTAACCGTTACTCCTACTTTCGCTTTGTGTTGGTTATACTTATTTTCTTTGATCTCATTAAAACCAAGAATCGTATACCCTAAATCACGCCAATCTTCAAACACATTTAAAAACCAACCTTCCTCTAAAAATATGCGTTTGGGAAGGTGAAAAAATTCTTGTCCCTCTTGCTCAGCGAAGGAATAATGTTGGCGTTGCAAAACAGAAATCATGTGATACTCCTCCTCTAACTCTCGTGCAAGTTGGTATTCATCTCCATAACTATCTTTAAGGTAAACCTGCTTTTTGGATAGAATAGGAATTTCATGGTTCCCATATTTAAATGCAGGAGTTAGTAATATATGCGCTTCTTCTTCCGAAATATAGATGATTTTTTCCAAGGTATTATCGATGATAAACTCTTTCTGCATCGCGGGCGGAGCCTTTCTAACGAAGGTATATTCGATTCGGACAGACTTTTCAATGGAATCTAATATTTCCTGTTGAAATTCAGCAAATTTAGAAGCATGAATTAATAACTTGGAACCTTGTTTTTTAAAATAATGTAGGAAATTTAAGAGTGCTAATGAATCCACTAAATAATAACACCCATTTTCCACTAAAAAATATTCCATTTTCAAAGTCAACTGCGCAATTGGAAGTCGTCGACCTCGAATATACACCTGGGGTTTGATTTCATAAAATGCATCTTTCAAATCTACCTTCAACGAAAAATCGATTGGAGCATTTTCTAGAAATATTTGTTCAATAGAAGAAGAAGTGATGTTATCCGATTTCTTTCGATTATGACGAAAAACACTTAATTTCAAAGGATTGCAAATAATCTCTTTGATTGCTTTTAATTCCTTCCGTTGTTGAACATCTCGCGAAACACGGTAAGAAGACATCTGTTTTATTGCCGCATGAAACTTTACCTCTTTTATACTTACTGCATCTAATAATCTGCCATCCGCATCCAAAGGAGTTATTGGATTTTTGATTTTTCCTTCTTTGGAAAGTTGTGCTGAATGTACTTGAATTTGCAAAGAATCTTGGTATGAATTATAACTCAACACAATGAATTCACTTGTGATTATTTGATTTTCAGAAGCTTGTTTAAAATTTAAAGTAGGTGAAAATATCGTTTTAAAGCGATCAAAAGCACTTCGGTTAATAGGAATTAATCCTTTCTTTTTAAGTTTAATTTCTATGGATTGTTCCCGAATGGTAAATGGTACTTCAAAATAATCATCCAAATTTGGTTCATTTTCAAGACCATATTCTTTTGCACTAACTTCAAATTCTTTTTTACGGTAATCAATATCGAAGTAGATGCGAAAATTTCTAAATTCCTTAATTAGATATAATGCTTGTGCTTGATGTTCGCACATCTTTGTCTTGACTTTCGCACATCGACATGTAAGTTTGAGAGTATTTGAATCCGTATTTAAATCAATAGTTACTGGTGAAAGTTTTGTTTGGTAATCAAAAGCAACCTCTAAGTGATTTAAGTAACACGTTAAATGATAAAAGGATAGATTATAAGGTGTTTTATAATCTTGAAGCCCAAATGAATTGCGGTAAAAAAAATCGTAATCTAATTTATATACTTCAAAATCATGGATAAAATAATCAAAAGGATGGGATTCATGTGAATTAGTAAGAATTTCCATGCAGGATTACATTCCAGGTAAACCTTTTATTCCCATACCTTTCAACTTACTCATCATCCCCATCATATTTTTTGGATTACTCATCATTTTCATCATCTTACGCGTGTCTTCAAATTGTTTTAACAATTTATTGACTTCAACCACATTAAGACCAGAACCTTTAGCAATACGATTTTTACGTTGTCCATTGATTATAGCAGGATTGGTGCGTTCCTGCGGTGTCATAGAAAGAATAATTGCTTCGATATGTTTAAATGCATCGTCTTTAATATCCACATCTTTCATTGCCTTCCCCATTCCAGGAACCATTCCCATCAAATCTTTTACATTTCCCATTTTTTTGATTTGTTGTAATTGACCTAAAAAGTCATTCAAATCAAATTGGTTTTTTTCAATTTTGCGTTGTAATTTTCGCGCTTCTTCTTCACTGAAATTTTCTTGTGCTTTCTCTACTAATGAGATAACATCCCCCATTCCAAGAATACGATCTGCCATACGTGCTGGGTAGAATACATCAATTGCATCCATTTTCTCACCAGTACCTACAAATTTAATTGGCTTATTTACAACTGCTTTAATCGAAATCGCAGCTCCACCACGAGTATCTCCGTCTAATTTTGTTAAAACAACCCCGTCAAAATTGATTTTATCATTGAAGGCTTTTGCTGTATTTACTGCATCTTGACCGGTCATGGAATCCACTACAAAAAGTGTTTCCGTTGGATTAATCGCTAATTTTACTTGCTCGATTTCATCCATCATTTTTTCATCCACTGCTAAACGTCCTGCAGTATCTACGATTACGACATTGAAGCCATTGCTACGCGCATGAATAATTGCGTTTTTAGCAATCGTAACCGGATTTTTTTCTTCTTTATTAGAAAACACCTCAATTCCAAGTTGGTCACCCAATACATGTAACTGATCAATTGCGGCAGGACGATAGACGTCACATGCAACCAATAATGGTTTTTTTCCTTTTTTTGTTTTTAAGTAATTTGCTAATTTCCCAGAAAAAGTTGTTTTACCAGATCCTTGTAAACCTGACATTAAGATTATCCCTGGATTCCCTTGAAACTTAATTTCTTCTTCGTTTCCACCCATTAATTCAATCAATTCTTCATGACAAATTTTCGTCATTAATTGACCTGGAGAAATTGCAGTTAATACGTTTCTACCAATTGCTTTTTCTTTTACTTTAACCGTAAACTCTTTTGCAGTTTTAAAATTAACATCGGCGTCGAGTAGGGCTCTACGAACTTCTTTTAATGTTTCAGCAACGTTAATTTCAGTAATTTGTCCTTGTCCTTTTAATACTTTAAAGGCTCTCTCAAACTTATCCGTTAAATTTTCAAACATAGCATGGTAATTTTAGAGTGCAAAGGTAATGAAAGAATTTGAAAATTTGAAAATTAGCTAATTTGAAAAATTAGAGAAGAGTTGCTAGATTTTGAACAGTTGTTGATTTACGTAATCAACTACCTTAATCTTTTAATTTTGAAAAGTGTATGCGAATAAGCACTTAATTCCTCACTCCAAATTCCTTGATTATCCAATTTATCGATTTTTACGCGTCCACTTGCATGGATAATTTTATCTTTTGAAATTAGGATTCCAACATGAATTACACGACCAGCATCATTTGTGAAAAAAGCAACATCACCTGCTTTAGAATTTGAAAGTATAATTTCTTCTCCCAAAAAAACTTGCTGCGAAGCATCTCTAGGTAACTCAATTTGTTGAGAACGAAAAACAATTTGCGTAAACCCAGAACAATCTATACCAAAATTTGATTTACCACCCCATAAATAAGGAATATTCAAATATGATTTTGCAAAAGTAAGTAGTTTGATTTTATTGAATTTGTAATTTGTTTCAAACACTTCTTTACCTATGTTAAACTTAGTAGGATTTGTAGCTGAAACAAAAGCACCTACCGGTAGAACAATTTTTCCTATAGGTGTTATTATCCTGATGGATTTAGTGCAAATTTTTTGGTCCACACTCCAAGTTTGCATTTCCGATTCAGTTAGATAAGTAATTTGTTTTTCATCTATCCAACCTTCATAACTATCCAACAATGTTTTGATTTGAAGCCAATTGCTTTTTTTATCTAGTATATAAATTATTTCACCAAACAATAATTGAGTCACTTGTTCAGCACTATCTTTCATCTCTCCTCTTAACGGAGAAATAGAAACGCGACAAAAAGCGTATTGCATAGCCATTAATTCTTAGGGAATGCGCGATGATGCATCAAATTAACGGCTTGTTGAACATGTCGTTGGTTATGATAAATTACAAATAAAAATGCATCTCCTAATCGTAGTCTAACAAATTTAGAAATAGAGGTAGGTACTTTTGCACGTTGAATATTAACACTTTTAGCGCTTTCTAAAATTTGCAACAACTCATTTTGGAATGCTTCAAAAATAGATACATCATCCCCTTTTACCAATTCTTTTTGATATATTGGATTGTAGGTTCTAGCAGCATTAAATTTTCGTTTAACATTCTTTAATTGACCCAATTGCATGGACTTCCATGCAGATTTTCCTAACGGAGATGAAATGAAATTAATTCTTGGTTCTCGAAAACGTGTTGCACCTATTTTCTTAGAGAATGCAGGATGATAAAATGCTGCATATTCATTCAAATGTGCAAAAATCTCTTTGATAGACCAAATAGATTCAGAAGGCTTCCATGTCAACTGTATATCCGAAAGTTTACTTAATTGTTTTCTTACAAAATCAAGGTTTGATTTCGTAATAGTTTCACTTTCTTGAAATAATTCAGCAGTTGTCATACACCCATTTTTATACTTCAAAAGTAATGTATTTAGATTACAAAAGCGCTATTATACGACTAAATTTATTGACCTACATATACTTTCATTGTAGGGTTTTTCATAGTAAAAGTAAACAGTGTACTCGGTGTTCGAATTATTTCCATTTTACCTTCTATTTGATGTATTAATGCCTCAATTAATTCTAATCCAAAGGTGTTTTTATTTGTAGTTTCAACCCAAGTACCATTATCTGAATAAGTAAATACCAAAGTATCATTCTCTGTATTTTTCATAGAAAAATGAATAACTAATTCTTCGTTAGTACGCTTTCCATGCTTGAGAGAATTAGAAATCAACTCATTAAATATCATCGCAATAGGAACAATCGGTTTTAATTTAGTGTGTTCAATAGTAAAATCTA
>CANHRS010000080.1 GCA_947463445.1 Flavobacteriia bacterium
ATATGATTATACCGATTTGTCCCAATGCCGGATTAAATGGGATAAAAGCAACTATAAACCAGATTTGATTTCCATTTGTTTGGGGCAAAATGATGGTAAACAAAAAATAGAAACATTTACTTCTACCTACTTAAAATTCTTAAAAAAAGTACGCCGAGAGAATCCAAAAACGACGATTTTAATCTTGGATAGTCCAATGGCAAAAGAAAGTTTTAAACCCTACTTAGATAGTATGCTAACCATTGTATATGAAAAGTTTGATGATAAAAATACGTGGCTTTATTTTTATAAAAAAAGGTATAGTAATGGTTGTCTCGGTCATCCAAACACTTTAGAGCATGCATGTATGACCGAAGAGTTGTATGTATTTCTTAAACCAAAATTGAAGTGGAATTAATTTCCAATCCATTTTAGTATCTTTACTTTCTAAAATCCATCAACCATGTCTGAAAAACGTACTGATATCAAAGATTTAGGTGAATTTGGCCTAATCGACACGCTAACAAAAAACTTCACAACACATGTTTCAACTACTTTAAAAGGGGTGGGCGATGATGCTGCTGTGATTTCTATTTCGGAATCAGAAGCAATGTTAGTGTCGACAGACATGTTGGTCGAAGGAATTCATTTTAATTTGATGTACACCCCTCTAATGCATTTAGGATATAAATCGGTAGTGGTTAATTTATCGGATATTTATGCGATGAATGGGAAACCTACACAGATTACTGTTTCGTTTGCAGTTTCTAGTCGTTTTCCATTAGAAGCTTTAGAAGAATTATATGCAGGTATCAAAAAAGCATGTGATTTTTATCAAGTGGATCTTGTAGGTGGTGATACAACTTCTTCTTTATCTGGATTAGTAATTAGTATAACGGCATTAGGAACCGCAAACAAAAAAGACATTGTCTATCGTGGTGGTGCCAAAGAATACGATTTAGTAGTAGTTTCTGGAGATCTAGGTGGAGCATACATGGGACTCCAATTGTTAGAACGTGAGCGAGAAGTGTTTAAAGCCAATCCAAACATTCAACCAGATTTAGACGGACACGATTATTTATTAGAACGTCAATTAAAACCTGAAGCGCGTCAGGATGTAATCTCGTTCTTAAAAGAATTGGAAGTAGTTCCAACGTCGATGATAGATATTTCAGACGGTTTGGCTTCTGAGTTGTTCCATATTTGTAAAGCAAGTAATGTTGGATGTACGATTTATGACGATCGTGTTCCTTTAGATGCAAAAACATCCATGGCAGCCATTGAGTTTAACATTGATCCGATTACTGCTGCGTTAAATGGGGGGGAGGATTATGAATTGTTATTTACCGTAAAACAAGAAGATTACGAAAAAGTAGCAGCGAATCCTCATTTCACAGTAATTGGTCATATTACAGACCACGCAAGTGGATTGAATTTAGTGGATAAGCATGGAGCGGTTGTTCCAATGCAAGCACAGGGTTGGAATCATTTTGAATAGTCGAATCTTGTAAGTAAACTTGTTACATGGCAAAACAAAAGAACACCGAAAATAAAAAACTCCATTCGAAGTTGTTGGAACAAAAAAAGAATAAGAAACAAAGTCAGAAAGAAGCTAATAAATCCCGCATTCGTTTGATGAATCAGATGGCGAATAAAAATAAAGAAACTGAGTAAGTTTTTAAATAGTTCTATTATTTTGAGCAATAAAAAAGCCAGAACAACGATCCTGGCTTTATAAATAAGTTACATTTCTATCTAAAACAGACCGTTTATTTCAGCATCAATCGCATTAATAATCTTTCCTAAATCTTCTTGGTTTTCTGGGAAACGGTTATTGTCAATATCGATAATTAATAATTTTCCTTTGTCGTACGTAGAAATCCATGCTTCATAACGTTCGTTCAAACGCTTCAAGTAATCGATACGGATACTTTCTTCGTAATCTCTCCCTCGTAATTGAATTTGATGTACCAAGGTTGGAACACTCGCACGTAAATAAATCAATAAATCAGGTGCAGAAACAAAAGACTCAACAAGGTTAAATAAAGAGAAATAATTCTCAAAATCACGCGTTGTCATTAAGCCCATAGAATGCAAGTTTGGTGCAAAAATAAACGCGTCTTCATAGATTGTTCTATCTTGAATCACCATCGCATTCGTTTGCTTAATTTCTTGAATTTGTGTAAATCGACTATTTAGATAGTAAATCTGTAAGTTGAAAGACCAACGTTGCATATCTTCGTAGAAATCATTTAAATATGGATTTTGTTCTACATCTTCGAAATGTGTTTCCCAACCATAATGTTTGGCCAACATTTGTGTCAAAGTCGTTTTACCTGCTCCAATATTTCCTGCTACTGCTATATGCATTTTACTTGATTTAAAATTCTACGAACTTCAAATATAGGAAATCTAATGTGTTCTTTTTTATTTCTGAAAAGAAAATTTTGAAAGTTTATTTTTTTCTAGAAAATAGAAAAATGCTCCTTGTTTTTTGAATTGTAAAATGTCTGCATTAGGAAGTGAAAGCACGAATGGAATAGATTCTTTTTCACTGTATGCAAGAATTTTATCTCCGCATAATACATATACTATGTTTTTTTCAATATGCATGTAGGTCCCTGTTTGAATTGGAATAAAATCAATTAAATTACCGTAATTATCCAGTTTGTAAATTCCTTTTGTTTTATCATATAGGTACAATAAATTCCCTTCCTCCGTCAATTGAGTCACCTCATTAAAGCCGAGTAAACTTTTTAAATTTTCAATCTTTACACTTTGTTGGTTATTGGTTGACAATAATTCTAATTTTGAATTTTCCTGGGCATATACCCAAAATTTATTGTTTTGAAATGAAGCAGAAAAGGTTTGTACATAGTTTAAACCGAAGGTGCTTAAATCAAAATTTTCTCCTTGAAATGTTAGGCTATTATCGAATACACCTACCAACTGCTGGTCTTCCGAAAAAAATAAAATTTTCATCGGGTTTCGCGCATCTAATTTTGAGATATTTCCTATAGTTTTAATACTTTGTGTAAATAATAGATTTCCTTTTGGATCGTATTTTTTAATTTGATTTGCTTCCACTACTATCATGTTACCTAATTCATCCACATCCCAAACAGAGTTACGAGTTACGAGCGACGCACAAAGCACAAACGTGTCCTGTTTGGGCGAGTCGTGACTCGCCCAGTCGTGACTCGCCCGGTGACTCGCCCAATCGCAACTTACCCAGTTACTCGCCCAAGTTATATTGCCACAAAACAAAAACAAAATTAATACGCCCCGCATCATGTCTCAATTATTTTAAACACCTCTTCCAAAATCTTTCTGTCATTACTCAATCTTGGTACTTTGTTTTGTCCACCCAGCTTCCCTTTTTCCCGCAACCACGAATCAAATGTCCCAATAGGAACAACATGACAAGAGGGTAATTCTAATGCCAGATCTTTTGTGCGTTTTGCGTCATAATCCGAATTTAGATTGCGAAGTGCCTGGTCTAATTCTTCTGAGAATTGTTTTATGTCGTTTGGTTCAGAAACAAATTCAATGAGCCATTCGTGTCTACCTTTAGACTTGTCTTCCATGAATTTCGGTCCTACCGTATACTCTTTTAATATTGCATTCGATTGTTTGCATGCATATGCAATCGCTTTTTCAGCATTGTCAACGATTACTTCTTCGCCAAAACAATTGATGAAACTTTGCGTTCTTCCAGTGATTTTAAATTTGTAAGGTAGGAGGGAGGTGAAAGAAATAGTGTCACCCAAAATATATCTCCACAAACCACCATTTGTTGAAATAACTAGTGCATAATTCGTATTCAATGAAACTTCTGCAAGTGAAATAACGTGTTTACTTTGAACACCATCGAACAAATCCATCGGAATAAATTCGTAGAAAATTCCATAGTCTAACATGAGTAATAAATCATCACTTTCAGGAGTATCTTGTATGCCAAAAAAACCTTCAGATGCATTATACGTTTCGATATAATGCATCGATGCATCAGGTATAAGACGCTCGAATTCTTTTTTGTATGGTTTGAAACTAACACCACCATGCATAAACAATTCTAGATTAGGCCAAACTTCCTTTAGGTTTTGTTTTCCTGTAATTTCTAATATACGATTACATAATACTAATGTCCAACTTGGAACTCCAGCGATGATACAAACATCTTCTTGGATAGTTTGTTTCGCCATTTTATCCAATTTTTTTTCCCAATCATCCATCAAAGCGATTTCACGGGAAGGTGTTCTGCGAATTTCCGCCCACCAAGGAAGGTTTTTCACAATGATTGCGGAAAGATCTCCTAAATAGGAATTGATACCAATTGGATTTATTTTAGCACTTCCACCTACAATCAGGTGTTTAGCATTGTATAATTTTCGGTCAGGATAGTTGGTGTAATAAAGTGCAAGTAAATCTTTGCCCCCTTTGTAATGACAGTCAAATAACGAGTCTTTGGTGACAGGGATAAATTTACTACGATTAGATGTAGTGCCAGAGGATTTTGCAAACCAACTAGTAGATCCTGGCCAAAGTAAATTTTTATCGCCAGCGATTAATTTATCAACGTCAGATTTTAATTCCTCGTATGTTTGAAGAGGGACAGTCTCTTTGAACGTTTTGTAATTGTTGATTTGCTTAAATTGGTAGGTTTTTCCAAATGATGTATTAGCGGCATGTTTAAGCATGCGGAAAAACAATTCTTCTTGAACTTCAAGTGGAAATTTTCGAAATAAATCGATTTGATGTATCCTTTTCTTGATTACCCATGAGAATAAAGCATTAAAAGGCATACATAAAGTACGTTAATTAAACAAACAAAGTGTGGATTATCCCCAGATGAAAATAGATGCAAGAACACCTAGAACAACGATTGTGTAAATAAATCCAACAGCTTGTGTTTCTTTATCGAAAAAATTATCAGGATTTGACATAACTTTTATTTTTTCTACAAATATAATAAAATGAGTTAAAAATTATGAATTATGTATTATAAATTATAATTCATACACTTTATTAACCCTTCAACTTCTTTATGATTCCAGTAGTAGAAAAACCTTCTTCTAAATCAATGACAGCTACTTGACCTCCATGAGCACGAACAATGTCTGAACCAACAATGTATTTTTTCGCATTTTTGTCTCTTTCAGAAGGATCGTAATCAGCGCCTTTAACAAGTATATCAGGTACAAGTGCCTGGATCAACACTTCTGGTGTATCTCCTTCAAATAGAATAACAAGATCTACAAATGTTAAAGATGCTAAGAGCGTTTGACGGGCATTTTCTGGGTTAATTGGTCGTTCTTCTCCTTTTCCTAGATTGCGTACAGAAGCGTCTGAATTGATTCCTACTACTAAACGATTTCCTAGATCTGCAGCTTTTGCAAGGTAGGTAACATGTCCTTTATGAAGGATGTCAAAACAACCATTGGTAAAAACGATCGTTTCTTCTTTCATTCTCCAAATGCCAATTTTGCGTTGTGCTTCTTCTAGTGTAACGATACGAGACCTTAAAAAATCAATTTTTGACATCTTCTTTGGAGAAATTTTTTGGTAAAAAGATAAAAGATAGTAAGCCTAATAGCACCAACATTAGTGTTTGGGATGCCCAGATAATCATACCTAAAGCGTTTCCTATTGCTAGTGCATTTGGTAATGTGTCTTGTAAAACGAGTTGTACAACCATTGCAATCAATAAAGGAAAAACACCGAGTCCTCCATTGGTGAAAATGATACCTAAAGAACCGGCAATAAATCCTAATAAAATACCACTAAAAGGAAAATCTTTAGTTTCTTCTAATGCGAAAAATGCTATCCCAAAATATCCGATATAGGATACCCAAATAAATAGTGTATGAAACAAATAGCCAGAAGGATTTTTTGTCTTAAAAATAGATAATAGTCCTTCAAAAATATCTTTGATAAAACCAATAACTTTTTGACGAAGGGCAGGTTTATATTTCATAATTACAAGTAATCCTATACCACCTAATGCAATTATTCCGTAAATAATTAGTTTCCAAGGAAACGCATTTGGATCATTGGTTTGTTTTCCGCCAAATTTTACAGATATTTCATGGAAAATCTTAAAAAAATTATCCATGCCTAGAAGAGCGGTTAGTCCAGCTACAAGCAATAGCATTACGAAATCAACGGCACGTTCCGCGATAATGGTTCCAAAAGATTTTGTGAATGGTACACCCTCTGAACGGTAAAGCATTGCAGAGCGAGAAGCTTCTCCAGCCCTAGGAATAGTCAGGTTGATGATGTACCCTATCATCATAGAATGATAACGATTCCAAAAAGAGGTTTTGTATCCCAGTGGCTCAAGCATATATTTCCAACGATATGCGCGCGATGCAAATGCTAGTATAGATAGGAGCATAGAAAGTATGATCCATTTATAATCTGCTTTGTCAATCGCTTGATAAAAAATTTCTTTTTCTGTTTTACCCATTTTAGCAAATATGCTATACATTACATAGCAACCGAAGGCAAGTGGTAGAACAGTTTTTAAAATTTTTATCAGAATCGTTTTCATAGGGTTAAACGATCAAGTTCGTTTGTTCGTTTGGGAAAACTAAAGATGGTTTGAATTTTTTAGCTTCTTCAAAATCCATATATCCATAACCGATGATAATTATAGGGTCTCCAACAGCTACACGTCTCGCAGCAGGTCCATTCAAACAGATAGTACCACTATTTGAATCTCCTTTTATAACATAGGTTTCAAAACGTTCACCATTGTTAATGTTCACAATTTGAACTTTTTCACCTTCGATAATATTAGAAGCATCCATCAAGGCTTCGTCAATGGTAATACTTCCGATATAATTTAAATCAGCTTGGGTAACGCGTACTCGGTGTATTTTGGATTTTACAACTTCAATCAACATAATTTTTTCTATTGCGACGCAAATTTACAATAATTACTAGGAGATAATCATAAAACGAAAATTATTCTCGGATTTCCATATTGTCAATCAGTCGAACATCGCCAGCATATGCTACAATACACATACGCGCATGTGCACACCATTCGTTTGTGAGATTTTCAAGTGTAATTGGATTTACAATTTCAACATATTCTAGTTTCAGAGTACTTTTTCGGATACATTCTTCTGCAAGCGATTTTACCTCAGATGGAGTAAGTTTGATTGCATTCGATTTTGATTCAGACAATGTTTTGTACAAAACTAAAGCCTCTTTTTTTTGTTCTTCGGTTAGACGTAAATTTCTGCTGCTCAATGCGAGACCTTTGTTGTTTCTACTTGTCTCACAAGGTATAATTTTAATTGGCAGCTGAAAGTAGTCTACCATAAATTGTATCACAGAAACTTGCTGAAAGTCCTTTAATCCAAAGTATGCTTTAGTAGGGTGAGTTAATTGAAAAAGGCGATATACTACCTGGCAAACACCTTGGAAATGACCTGGACGTAACTCTCCTTCCATGGTTTGGTCTAAGAATCCAAGGTCAATTCCAGGGAATTGATAATCATCCGGGTAGATATCATTTATCTTTGGAAAAAAAACTAAGTCACAGCCTATTTTTTTTAGTAGTTCAATGTCTTTTTCTTCTGTTTTTGGATAATTGCTTAAGTCATCTAAATTAGTAAATTGTGTAGGGTTAACGAATACAGTAACTATTACAAAATCACTAGTTTGTTTTGCAGTTCTTACAAGGGATGCATGACCTTCATGAAGCGCCCCCATGGTAGGAACAAGACCAATAATGCTTCCTACTGGAACTTGTTTTTTTAATGTAGTTTGAAATTCTTCGCGTGAATATGCTGTAATCACAATATGTTTGTTAGTGTTAGTCAAGGACAAAACTATTCTTTTTTAATAAGATTTGGTATTTTTTTTGTAATTTTGCATACTATAAATATTTATACTTCCTATGGAGAAAAAGAGAATACTTTTTGTATCACAAGAAATTACCCCGTTTTTACCTAAAACAGAGTTATCGCATACAGCAAGAAAGTTACCGCAAGGTATTCAAGATGCTGGTAAAGAAATTCGTGTTTTTACTCCGAAGTTTGGAGGTATAAATGAACGTAGACATCAGTTGCATGAAGTAATTCGTTTGTCTGGAATGAATCTTATTATTGACGATAAAGATCACCCATTAATTATAAAGGTAGCTTCTATTCCAACAGCAAGAATGCAAGTCTATTTTATTGATAATGAAGAATATTTTAAAAGAAAGAATACAGTTACTGAGGAAGATGGGAGTATGTTTGCAGATAATGATGAACGTTCCATGTTTTTTTGTCGTGGTGTGCTTGAAACCGTTAAGAAATTAGGTTGGCAACCAGATGTTATTCATTGTCATGGATGGATGGCTTCGCTAATGCCGTTGTATATCAAAAAGAACTATAATAAAGATCCTCATTTTGCAGATACAAAGGTGGTTGTGAGTTTGTATGATAATGGATTTCAAACCCCTTGGGATAGTCGTTTTGCAGATAAATTAGCGTTTGAAGGTTTTGAGTCAGATGTAACAGATGGAGTAAAAGATCCAAGTTATTTTAATGTGATGCAAACAGTATTGAAATTTGCGGATGGAGTGACAGTTGGAAGCGAAGTTTTAGATGAGAATTCAGTAAAATTATTCGAAGAAGCAGCTTGTATTAAGTTGTCTTATTCTCCAGAAGAACAGCAGGTCAAAGCTTTGTCTGAGTTTTTTGATAGAGTTATTGAAGATGAGGTACTTGCTTAATTAGTTTAGTTGTTTTGAAACGAATATTTCTTTTACTTTTTACTACACTATTGGTATTGAATTCTTGTAAAAAAGAGATTTCTAATGCTGGGCTAAATTTGTTAAACAATGAAAAGGATGCTTTTGATTGTGACACTTTGTATTCTATGGAAGTTGGTTCCGTAAAAGTAGATACGGTTACTTCTTCAAATCCTTCTTATTTATTGCTCGGTTCATATGTGGATTCTGTATTTGGTAAATACGATGCTAGTTTTTATGCACAAGCTAGAATATCTGCTTTAAAACCTGATTTTGGAGATGTGAATACTATTGTTGTTGACTCGTTAATTTTAGGCATGCGATTTTCTGATTATTATGGTAAATTGGATGCGCAAACTTTTGAAGTATATGAAATAACACAAGATTTATCACCATCTAGTTCTTATAATACTAAATCTACTGCATCATTCAACAAAGCAAATAATTTAGTATTGCCTAATTCTGAGAAATTAATCCCTAAACCCTATGGATATAAGTTCCCTGAAAAATTAGATGACAAAGTAATTGATACAATTAGAGATAACATTCGTTTGAAATTGGATACTACTTTGGGACTTCGTTTTATTAAAGACTCCAAAAATAATCCAGCGAATTTCTCGACGATGGATGCTTTTCTAACTTATTTTAAAGGTTTGCATGTTAAAGTTTCTAATAGCGGTCAAGAAATTGGGACAGGTGGTGTTATGTCTTTTGGGTATCCTCCAGTTTTAACTATCTACTATAAATTAGCTGGCGTATCGAAGAAATTTTATTTTGAATTGAATACAAGTGGGGTTAGATTTAACCATGTGAATTGTGATTTTACTGGCACTAAGGTGGAGGAGTTAGTTTCAAAAGAACTTTTGGACCAGCAAGATTTTTATACACAGGCAAACCATATTCGAGGTACAGTGAATCTTACTTCAATAAATACTGTTCCCCCTAACTCTGTTATTCATTATGCTAAATTAATTTTACCTGTAGATTATACGAATACAAATCTTTATGGTTTAAGTAGTGAGTTGTTTGTTTCTATTCCAAATTCAAAGGATGATCCAAC
>CANHRS010000081.1 GCA_947463445.1 Flavobacteriia bacterium
AATTTATAACCAAAATATTTCTTTATCCCTTACCTTTGTAAGGTATGGAACAACAATTAAGACCTATTACCGATTGGTTACCAATTACCAAGCAAGAAGTTGAAAAACGCGGATGGGACGATGTAGATGTCGTTTTGATTTCTGGCGATGCCTATGTGGATCATCCTGCATTTGGAACGGCTGTGATTGGTCGTATCATCGAAGACGAAGGTTTTCGTATTGCGATTGTAGCGCAACCAAACTGGAAAGATGATTTGCGCGATTTCAAAAAGTTTGGTAAACCAAAGTATTTCTTTGGGGTTACCGCTGGTTGCATGGACTCAATGGTCAACCATTACACTGCTAATAAACGTTTACGTTCCACGGATGCCTATACACCTGGAGGGGAAGCGGGCTATCGTCCAGATTATGCTACGATTGTTTATTCCAATATCCTGAAAGAATTATATCCGGATGTTCCAATTTTAATTGGTGGTATCGAGGCTTCGTTGCGTCGGGTGACCCACTACGATTATTGGAAAGATCAATTGATGCCTTCCGTTTTGGTGGATTCCAAAGCAGACATGTTGGTATACGGAATGGGCGAACAACCATTACGCGAAATGTTGCGTTTATTGAAAAAAGGCGTTCCATTTTCTTCCTTAAAGACCTTAAAGCAAATTGCTTTTCTACAACCGAAAGAAGAAGAATTGCCTAAAAATAAGCAATGGGAAACGGTTGAGTTGGCAAGTCATGAAGTTTGTTTAGAAGATAAAATCAAGTATGCGGCGAACTTCAAAATCGTGGAGGTCGAGTCGAACAAATGGGAGGCCAATCGTATTATCCAACACGTTGGTAATCAAACCTTGGTAATCAATCCTCCCTACAAAACCATGGAAGAAAAGGAAATTGACAAATCCTTTGACTTACCATATACGCGTATGCCACATCCAAAATACAAGAAGCGTGGCGCTATTCCAGCGTATGACATGATTAAGTTTTCGATCAACATGCACCGCGGATGCTTTGGTGGCTGTAGTTTCTGTACGATTTCTGCGCACCAAGGGAAATTTATTGCGTCGCGTAGTGAGAAATCGATTTTGAAAGAATTGGAAGAGGTAACGAAACATCCAGAATTTAGAGGATACATCTCGGATTTAGGTGGACCTTCGGCAAACATGTATAAAATGAAAGGGAAGGACGAAGCGATTTGTAATCGTTGTTCTAGTCCAAGTTGCATACACCCTGTAATTTGCTCGAATTTAGATACTTCCCATAAACCGATGACGGAACTCTACAAAAAAGTAGACCAGCATCCGAAAGTGAAAAAAGCATTTATTGGTTCGGGTATTCGTTATGATTTATTAGTCGATGACTTCAATAAAAATAACGAAGACGGAAACCACGATGAGTACATCGAACAAGTGGTAAAACATCATATATCAGGAAGATTAAAAGTCGCACCAGAACATACTTCCGATGCTACTTTACGTGTAATGCGTAAACCTTCGTTTTCCTATTTCCATAAATTCAAGGAAAAATACGATGCGATTTCTGCGAAACATAATTTAAATCAACCATTAATTCCGTATTTCATTTCTTCGCATCCAGGGTGTGAGGAAGAAGATATGGCGAATTTAGCGGCAGAAACGAAAGATATGGGCTTTCAGTTGGAACAGGTGCAAGATTTTACACCAACCCCAATGACGGTTGCAGAAGTGATCTATTATTCAGGGGTACATCCATATACCTTAAAACCGATTAAAACCGTTAAAACCAAGGAGGAAAAATTAAATCAAAATCGTTTCTTCTTTTGGTATAAACGCGAAAATAGAGATTGGATTAAAATCCGTTTACAAAAAGCAAATCGTCCAGATCTAGCAGAAAAATTATTGGGTTCCGAAAATCACAAACAACCTAAAAAAGAGGTCCCCGAATGGTTAGCGAAACGTAGGAAACGTTAATTTTTGATTTGTAGGGATATGGCATGCCATATCCCTACAAATCAAAAACGATAATCAAAACCAAACCGTTATATTCCCCGTTAGTACAAAACCATTTTTTGTATTGCTTGACATTTGATTCGTGAATAATGCGTTTTCCGATAAAAATTGACGTGCATCAATACGGATAAGTGCATGCTCTTCAAAAGCGATGGAATAACAAAGTCCAGTACTAAACAAACTGACTTTTTGCATGGCAATAGGATTGGTTATTAGTATGTTTTTTGGATCTTGGAAATATTCCAGTCTCCCAGCGATACTATGTTTTTCGGAAAATTTCCATTTACCTGAAAGATTCGCTTGCCACCAAAACGCTTCTTTTTGTTTTGTAATAGCTTGAATACCTCCATACACACACGAAATAAAACTAAATCGTTTGGAGGGCGATGCAATCCAATAAATATCAGAGAAATAGCGCATTCTATAATCGGGTGTTAGCGTATTTCGCTCATCTCCAACATAGGTATTCCAATTTATCAAATGCGATTCATTAGGGCGATATTCTAGTTGTGTAGCAACCGATTTACCGGAATTTTGATCGGTGATTTGTTGCCAACCATTTAATAAATACGTGTAGAGATTCCATTTAGCGGATAGGGGTATTCTAACTTTTACTCCAGTCAAATAATAGGGTACATATTCAGCAGATAAACTACGTGTATACATAAAGTGATCCTTGGAAATAGCACTTTCATTGGTAAATGGAGAACCGATGATTCCTGATTCCAACCAAATGTTTCGTCTTTTGGAAAGACAAATACCAACAGAAGCTTCTACAATATTTTTAAATAATCCTTTTTCGATGGAATAATTAGCATTCATATAGGTTCCAATACCTGGTACAAAGCGCGCTCTGACTTTCGAATCGGTATAGCGTAAATCCAAATAAGCTAGATTAATAGAAAAATCATTGTGATTGGCAGAAGAAACTAAATGGGGAATAACACCATTGGTAGGTTTGTTGAAACCATAACTAAAATAGGAGTCTATATACCCGCCAATCGTTACATTTTTAATTTTTTCACCACCTAGCGTATCCATCAATCCAGTATTGCTTACTTGACCAAACATGAGTTGTGTTATACTAAGGAAGGGGAGTAAAAGCCATAAAATTCTCATAGCTCAAATGTAAATAATTAAATAATAACTTATATCCATATTTTTTTTGAATGCAAAACAAGAATTTATTAACACCTACTACTCAAAACTTTATCCGTATATTTTTAGAGAACATCTACGATTTTAAAATATCTTCGTAGTATCAAAAAATGGCAGAATGGTAACAATGAAAGATGAAGCAATTAAACAAGAAATTGCAACCTTAAAAACGAAATTAACAGGAAATTTATTCGAAGATGGAGAAACAATGCAAGCTATCTACGAATTGAAAAAACAGTTAAATCCAGAAATTGAATTCAACCCAACAGCAGAAGAGGATGAAGATGGTTGTCTGTATTGCGGTAGCTAAAATCAGATAGGTTTTAGTTCTAAATTTCTAAATTTCAAAAAGCGTGTCTATGTAAGGCATGCTTTTTGTTTTTTACACGGTTTAGTTCTTTACAAACATTTTGTTTTTGAAAATAAGTAGCACCAAGTAAATTGGTAAAAGGATTACTCTTTACATTTGTTGTATGAAAAGTGCAATTTACAATAGCAAATGGATGCTTTGGATACAAAGCAAATCAAAATATTACAAGAATAAGTATGTAGTAACACTTTTCATTTTCTCCTTTTATGGAATGTTTTTAGATGATGTAGATATTTTTACCATCATTTCGCAAAACATTAAATTAAGTAACATGAAAGAAGAAAAAGCCTTGGTCGAAGCAAAATTAGCGAAAACTAAAAACACCCTTGAAAAACTAAAGTATACTTCTGAATTAGAGGCGTATGCACGAGAAAATAAACTTTTCAAAAAAGACGACGAAGATATTTTTATTATTACCTATAAGTAATTAATCTTCCGTTCGATACGGAGAGCATAAAAATAAATTACCCCGTTGCGCATAGAAAGCATCTTCCGCTATATTGTGAATCTGCACCCCTGGAAAATAATACATGGCAATTTGGAGGTAATTGTATTTGTATTTTGCCATTTGCATAGCACCTTCCTGACACAAACCTACTCCGTGACCGTAGCCTCTTCCACGAACTAGTACGTCTTTCCCGTCCAAATAATTGCTGAAATAGGTGGATTTTAATTTAAATTCTTGACGAATATCCCGTAACGGAATTCCTAACATTGGATTATGATAAAATGCAAGTCGCTCTGTTTGCGTGAAATTAAATACCAAAGGTCCTAAAACTGAATCGTTGATTGGGTAATTATAGCGTTTAATAAGAAAATCTGCCCATTGTTGTTTTGGAATACGTTTCTCCCACGTTGCCTGCTTGGTATAAATACAAAAAGTGTCTTTAAATGTATTTAGATAGTCCACGCGATTGTTCCAAATGTAGTCTGCTTCACTCGTTTGTCCACCGCAATTGGCATGAAAATATGCATCTACTAAATTTCCACGTTCATCCTCCATTACGACATTTTCTGTTGCTCTAACCGCTTTTTCAATGTCCGGCGTAAAACGCAGTTTGTAATGATAAGCTTGACAATGTACGCGGTCACACAAGTTAAACCCTTCTTTGACATGTTTAGACAAATATTTCATTGCATACGTGCGACTCATTAACGCTTGTACTTTGTAATATTCAATTTCTTTTCCAGTTCCGCCCTCTGATTCAACTACACCGGAAAGATAATTGTGCATATGCGCGATATTTACGATAGTAAGTCCTTTTAACCCTGGTGTAATTTCAAAATCATCTTGGTATTTTCGGGTTTTAACGGTTGGAATCGTGGGAGTAAGTTCGATGCTCGCATTTTCTTCCGAAGCAATGAGGGTAATTTTATCCACTATTCCTTGCGAAATAATTCCAACAAATAATTCTAAGCGTTTATCGTTGGTTTGTTGAATTTCTACATATCCCTCGTTTACGAGTTCTCCAACATACGTGGTATCTGCAAAAACACTGTAATTAATACCGTTATGCCCAAACACGATACGTTGAATATCATGATCTCGATATACGCCGATACGAATTTGTTGTCCATAGGAGCATACCGAAAGAAAACAAAGAAAAATAAATGTAAATAGTGCTTTCACGCGACAAAAATACAAGAATTTCTTAGCTTCAATTCACATTTTTAGAATGTTCTATCCGGGAATATGTCTTTGGATTATAAACGAAGTGTTCTTCTTTCTAGAAAAAAAAATAAAAACTTTTTTATTTTACCTTGTAAATTCAGCAATTAATATATTTTTGCCAAAGATTAAGCATTCAACAATAAATAATAGGAAATTTTAATATTATGTCGAAAAAACGTGCGATAGTTAGTTATGACAAGCTTTCAGAAGACATGAAAGACCGATTAGAAGATGCATTTCCAGAAGGATTTGGAGGCGGTATGACGCAAATCAAAACACCAACTGGAGAAACTTTAGATGCACTTTTATGGGAAACAGAGGATATTATTTACTTAATTAAATTAAATAAGGTAAATAAAAAACCTGTTGTTATTCCAGACGACGATGAGGAGGAAGACGACGATATCGATGATATTGAGGAAGATGAAGTAAAAGTGGAAGAAGCAGACGATGTAGCAGACGACGAGGATGATGATTTCGACGAACCAACAGACGACGATGAGGAGGATGCTGACGAAGAATAATCCTTCCCTTACATACTATTCAAAGCCACCTCATGTTGAGGTGGCTTTTTTTGTGCTCTATAAATAAAATACGAAAAAATTACTTTTTTAGCAAGAGTCGATTTGTTCTTTGTTGTGTTTAATTTTAAGTAACAAACGTGAAATAAACCATGAGTCTCCAACATCAGATTGCATTAACCTTACTTACCGGCGGTGGAAAAAAGAAAATTCGAAAAATACTAACCCATTTTGAAGATTGCGCAGATTTTTTTAAAGCTAGCAAACATCGTTTAAAAACTATTCCAGGTATTGGAGAGAAATTTTTACAGCAATTAGATCGTGAAAAAGCATTGCGTGAAGCAGAACAACACGCTGCATATATAGATAAACATCGCATGCAAACGATGTTTTATACAGATCCAAGTTTTCCTTACCGTTTAAACCAATGTGATGACGCACCAGTTTTGATGTACGCCCTAGGTGAGATGAACTGTAACTTGCCACGCGTAGTTTCCATTGTAGGAACCCGCAATGCGAGTAACTATGGACGTAAACTATGTGAAGATCTAATACATTCTTTTGTAGGAAAAGACATTGTTGTGGTAAGTGGGTTGGCGTATGGAATAGATATCTACGCCCACAAATTATGCACGGAATTAGGAATACAAACCATTGGTGTTCTCGGACATGGTTTAGATCGAATTTATCCGCAAGCACATACACCTATAGCAAAAAAAATGGTGGAAAATGGAGGTCTACTTACAGAATTTCTTCCAGGAAGTAACCCTGATCGGGAAAATTTCCCTATGCGTAATCGGATTGTTGCTGGTATGTGCGACGCAACCATCGTAATCGAAAGCGGCGAACGAGGTGGCTCTTTAATCACCGCAGAGTTAGCCAATGATTATGCACGGGATGTATTTGCTTTTCCGGGCGATATAACGCGTGAATACTCCAAAGGGTGTAATTATCTCATCCAAAAAAATAAAGCGCATCTGATTACGTCTTCGGAGGATTTTTTTGAAATGATGGATTGGAAGGATACTCCCAAAATAGACAACAAGCAGTTACAACTCTTTGCAGATCTCGACGAGGAGGAACATAAAATTGTAACTTTATTAAAAGATAGTCAGGAAGTCAGTCTAGATGTGTTGGCAATCAAAACGGAAATTCCAGTACGTTTAATGAGCGGAATTTTGTTAGGTTTAGAATTAAAAGGGTTGGTTAAAGCATTACCGGGGAAACGGTTTGGTTTGTAATATTCCAATCCCCAATTCATCACTCCTAAATCATAATCACTATCATCCTTTCACCAACTCTATTACCGTAATCTCTGGTAAAATTCCAACCCTTCCTGGGAATCCTAAAAAGCCAAATCCACGGTTTACATAGATGTATTGCCCTTCTTTTGGATATAAGCCCGCCCATTGTGGGTAGATGTATTTTACAGGACTCCATTTGATTCCAGGGATTTCGATGCCAAATTGCATCCCATGGGTATGGCCTGCTAAGGTTAAGTGTACTTTTTTATCATGAGGTACTGTAACAGCTTCCCAATGGGATGGATCGTGGGATAACAATACTTTAAACATAGAATCTTCTATTGGAGCTATCGCTTTATCCAAATCCCCATGTTTTACAAATCCACGTTTCCCCCAGTTTTCTACTCCAATTAATGCTATTTTTTCGCCGTTTTTTTCTAAGTGTACACTTTCATTCAACAACAAACGGAAACCTATTTTACCATGTACTTCTTTTAAATCTTCTAAATTTTTTGCTTTCGTTGCTTCGGATGGCCATTGTACATAATCACCATAATCATGGTTCCCTAAGATGGAAAACTTTCCGTGTGGTGCATCTAATTGTGAAAAATGATCAATCCATGGATCCATTTCGGTAGCTACGTTGTTTACCAAGTCACCGGTAAAAACAAGCATATCACTTTTTTGTGCATTTGCCAACTCAATGCCGCGTTTTACTGCTGCTACATCGTCTAACGAACCCGAGTGAATATCCGAAAGTTGCGTGATGGTAAAACCATGAAAAGCATCTGGTAAATCTTTGAATGCAATTTTTACTTTGTGCACGCGGTAATCGTACTTCCCTTTGATCATTCCCCAAGCCGTTCCAACAAATGGAATAGCTGCCAAACCTAAAGCTATTTGACTCACAAATTTTCTGCGTCCCCACATATGTAAGTCCTCCGAACCAGCAGCATGACGCATTTTTTGTATGCCCACATAGCCACCTTGAATCAACCGAACAATATCTTCGATCAATAAAAATGGAGTAACTATAATTTTAGGTGCTAGTGAGAGTATCGCTAATCCCATGATATAACTTCCACCTTTTGGCGGTCCACCTGCGAACTTTCCAGATGCACCTACATACAGGATAATTAACATTAATACGATGTCAAACAGCCAGTAGGCATAGGTAACATAGACTGCTTTTGGTCCGGTAAAAGCTGTTTTCATCGCTTGAAAAACATATAAATCAACCAGTAACCAAATAGCAATAAAAAGTAAAAAGCGAAACAGCATAGATGTGTTTGTTATTAAGAATGATTAAAGATAATAAAAGGAAAGGAGTGTGTAAAGGTAAATCGATAAACTGGCAAATAAAGTCGATGGATAGTGAAGAATGCGCGTATTTCGTTGCTACTATTTTCACCACTAAAATTTCGTATTGTCGTCCTTCTTAATCATCCATTTAAAAATACTTAACACGAATTGTTACTAAATAGTCAATACTAACTAAATTAGCATCGTTAATCTATTAACTGATGAAAACTATACTTCTTTTGGGTGCTGGACTTTCTAGCTCTTCTTTAATACGTTATTTTTTAGAGCATGCCGAAAAATTGGATTGGCAATTGCGAGTTTGCGATCAAGACCTAGCCTTGGTTCAACATAAATTAAATGGACATCGACGTGGTGTTGCATTGTCGTTTAATGCGCTAAATCCAAGTGAGAGACAGCCTGAAATTGAAAAGGCAGATTTGGTTATTAGTATGTTACCTGCACGTTTTCACTTGGAAGTAGCGAAAGATTGTATTTCGCTTAAAACCAATTTGATAACCCCATCCTATGTTTCGGAAGATATGAAAGCATTGGATGCAGATGCAAAAGCCGCTGGAATCATTATCATGAATGAAATTGGGGTGGATCCAGGGATTGATCATATGTCTGCTGCTAAAATCTTAGATGAAATACGAACACAAAATGCCGAAATACATAGTTTCAAATCGTTTTGTGGTGGTTTGATCGCGCCAAGTAACGATACCAACCCTTGGAACTATAAATTTACGTGGAATCCGCGTAATGTGGTTATAGCCGGACAAGGACCTGCCGCTGCATTTATCGAAGAAAAAGAATACAAGTACATACCATATAATAAATTGTTTCAACGTTTAGAAACTGTTGAAATTGAAGGGTATGGAAAATTTGAAGGCTATGCTAATCGTAACTCTCTTTCTTATAGACCAATATATCAGTTAGATAATATTCCAACAATTTATCGCGGTACTTTACGTAGACCAGGATTTTCCTATGCATGGAATATTTTTGTGGAACTAGGAATGACGGAGGATAGTTACAAACTAGAAAATTCAGAACACTTAACTCCTCGTAATTTTATCAATGCTTTTCTTCCTTTTCAAGTAGGGGAGTCGGTTGAAGATAAATTTAAACGTTTGTTTACCAAGGGAGATGATGAGTTGTTCCATAAATTTAAATGGTTAGGAATTTTTGAGAATGATACACCTATCGGGTTGAAAAATGCTTCACCGGCACAATTATTGGAGAAAATCTTGGTAGAAAAATGGGTTCTGGAAGAAAACGATAAGGATATGTTAGTGATGTACCATGATTTCGAATACTCAATCAGTGGCACACGACATAAAATTATTTCTTCGATGGTTAATATTGGAGAAAATCAAGTGTTTACCGCTATGAGTAATACGGTTGGTCTACCAGTTGCTATTTGTGGAAAAATGATTCTAAACGGCACTTTAACGTTAAAAGGTGTGCAGATTCCTGTGATGAAGGAAGTTTATGAACCAATCTTATCAGAATTAGAAAATTACG
>CANHRS010000082.1 GCA_947463445.1 Flavobacteriia bacterium
AACCTTCCCGACAATTCAATTTAAGAACTAATTAATTATTTCCTTTCTCATAGACAGACTTTCGATATTCAATACCCCAGTTTGCCAATTCATCAATCAAGGACGAAAGTGTCTTGCCATATTCTGTAATTGAATACTCAACAGTTATTGGCTTGGTATTCATTACGGTTCGACTAACCAAATTGTTCATTTCCAAATCTTGAAGTTCCTTTGAAAGCATTTTAGTCCCAATTCCATCTATTTCTCGTAACAAATCCATAAACCCTAATGTGTTACCTTCGATGAGTGTTCCTAAAATATGGAACTTCCATTTTCCAGATAACAGACTCATTGCATCGCTAATTGCTTGCATTCTAACTTGGCAAACAGGTGTTGCATTAATTTCAGCATTTTTTCTCATTGACTTCAATCATTTAGGTTTTGCAAAATTACGAATTTACGGTATAGTATCCAATAGGAAACTACTTTCCAATAGGAAATCCATAGCATATGTAAAGTTAATGTGCTGTAGTTTTGTGCCATTAATAACAATTTAAATTTTATAAAAATGAAAAAAGTAGTGAGCAAAACAGTAGGCGTAATCTTGTTAGCATTAAGCCTAACTACAATGAGTGCTAACGCACAAACTAACAACAGCAAAGAGGTTGAGGTTGTAAACAAAATGTTCCAAGCATTCGGGACAGGTAATATGGAAGCTTTAAAATCAACACTTTCCGATACTTCTGTTTGGGTCTACTATGGGAGCGATTTAATACCTTATTCAGGCACTTACAAAGGAAAAGAGGAGGTTGTAAGATTTATTGGCAACATCGTTTCGAGCGTTGACATTCTTGATTTTAAAGTTGAACAAATTATTAGTAACGGGAAAACAGTTGTAGTTCTTGGTTCTGAAAAGCAGAAAATCAAAAAGAACAGTAAAATATTGGAACAAAATTGGGTGCAAGTTTACACTGTTGAGAATGGCTTAATAACTAAAATGGATGAGTATGCAAACACGGCATATTCTGAAAAACTATTTAAAAAATGAAAATAATAAAATTAGTAACAATATTAATTATGCTTGGCAACTTCGGTTGCCAAGCTCAAACAAAAAAGAAAATGGAAAATAACAACCCTTTAATGTGTGATCCTGAAAGTGGTATTTGCGAAATACCAACTAATAAAACAAGTTCCATAGACTGCAATTCAGTAAAAGCAAACAAAAAACCTGTAAAAATAATTTATTACACCGACCCAATCTGCTCTTCTTGTTGGGGCATTGAACCACAACTACGAAAACTAAAATTAGAGTACGGAGACAATATTGAAATTGAATACAGAATGGGTGGCTTGCTTCCGAATTGGAGTTACAATAGTGGTGGAATTAGCAAACCTTCTGATGTTGCTCACCATTGGGACGAGGTAAGTGTTTATTATGATATGCCAATAGACGGAAATGGTTGGTTGGAAGACCCATTAAATTCTTCTTATCCTCCTTCAATTGCATTTAAAGCAGCACAAATGCAAGACAATGAAAAAGCAATTTTGTTTCTTCGTGAAATACGAGAAATGGTTTTTCTACAAAAAAAGAACATTGCAAAATGGGAGCATTTAGAAGTAGCTGGAAAAAAAGTTGGACTTGACATTGTTAAGCTCAAAACCGATTATGAAGGAAAAGCAAAAGAGCTTTTTGAAGAAGATTTAAAATTAGTTAGAGAATTAGGCGTAAGAGGTTTTCCAACAATGTTTTTTACAGACACAACAGGGCAGAAAGAAATGGTTTATGGCTCAAAACCATACAGCACATTTGAGAGTGCTTTGCTTAAATTGTTTCCTACTGCTACCAAAACAAACTATGACAAGTCTTGGTGTTTTGTATTCTCAAAATATCATTCATTGACAGCAAAAGAATTTTCCGAACTTACAGGAACACCAAGAAATGAAAGTGAAAAATATTTGGACGACTTAATAGCAAAAGGACATTTAGAAAAACTGACAACAAAAAACGGAGCAATTTGGACACTAAAAAATACCAGCCGCTAACAACTAACCTTTCGTCGTGTCTGAAAGACAAGCGATTAAAGGGCTGTTGAACGAAACCTATTCTATGGACTTTTCGTAAATTGATTTTTGATTATTAGAGCCAAGTTTGAACGACTTGGCTTTTTGTTTGCTTGTAGTTTATCTGCTACAGAATCTATATTTAAAAAAATCTTATCACTAGTCTCTTATGCCCCCACTTCTACTAACTATTTACTACATTTGAAATAAATCTCGCTTCGGGTTTTGGGTGTTTTGCCTCGGTATCGCCCATCGCTAAGGGTGCAAAACGTTAGTACCCCATTTTAACAACTATATAAGAATGAAAACAAGAATGACTAAAGGAATTTTTTTCTTACTGACCATACTACTTCCATTAACCAATTTATTTGGACAGGACTTTCAAACACACCTCAAAGAGAACGCTGTTAAAATAGAACATCTTGACAAGTTGGATACTTTAGTCTACGGTAAACTAAAGGACTTCAAACTCATAATGATTGGAGAAATGCATGGGACTAACGAGCCAGCAAAATTACTTACCGGTCTGACAGAGATGTTTACAATGTATGGAGACACCATCCAAGTTGGTTTTGAAATTCCAAGTGAGTTAATGAATGTTGATTGTGGCCAATTGTCAGACAGCTGTGTTTTTAAATCCGACTTTTTTTTAAAACGTTTACAAGACGGTAGAGCTTCTGTTGCATGGGCTAACGCATTAACTCGACTATCAAAAAATTCAAAAGTTCAGATTTTCTTCTTTGATATCAATAAAACAGAAAGCATTGATTTTCAAGATAGAGACAGCTTAATGTATCTAAAAATAAAACAAAAAATAATTAACCATCCTAACAGACGGACAATTACATTGTGCGGAAATATTCACAATATGCGAGATAAATATAGAGAAAAACCTACAACAGCATATTTTTTGTGTAACGACAAAAACCTTATTTTGAATAAAAAGATTTGTACCCTAACCCACTATTATCAAAGCGGAACAATGCTTAACAACATTGGAAATGGATTAGAACTTAGGCAAGTCGAAGATGACACATCTGTTTTCTCCGAAACGTTTGACTATGATAATTATCTATATTTATATCCTATAGAAAACATATACAATGGAATATTTTTCACTAAAACAGTAACAGCTGCTAAATTGACATCCATAAAATAAAAGAATAAAAAGAAGTCTAAAAAAATAGTGAGATGCGGAAAATAAAGGTTTTATATTTAAGACTTTTTTAGTGCCCATCGCTAAAGGCGCGGAACGTTAGTAGCAAGTCAGACGATTATGAAAAAGACACTTACTATATTGACATCTGTAATTGTTATTATTTTAATGATGTTATCATATCTCAATAGATTAACAATCAAGAATATTCATAATTTTTCTTCATCATTAAATGAATCTAAAAAAATGGATTACTAAGTCACGAATATATTCCGTTAAAAAAAGTAATCAAATTAAAATTAAGACCAGAAAAAATTATTTTAGAAACGGCTTGGACAGAGTTTTCTTGGAAAGAAGAACCTACATTTTTATCTTCAAGAATTGTAAAGTTAAATGGTAAAAATATAGCAATCAAAATCACTTCAGTAACAACAGAAGATTTTGTCTATTATTTAAGATTAATTGAAAATAAAGGCAATAGTTATTTAGCATATAACCCAATGACAAAACAACACGAAGGTGAACTAAATCAAGAAATTGACACTTTAAAGTTTTTACTTGAAGAGAAAAATATAATTGACAGTTTAGGTTGGAAAAAACCAATTCAAACTGACACAATATATTTTGTAAAGAAAACCAGCTACTAACAACTAACCTTTCGTCGTGTCTGTACATCGACAGGCTCAGCAACCTGACAAGCGATGACCACGGAGTAGCACCGCAGGTAAAGGGCTGTTGAACGAAACCTATTCTATGGACTTTTCGAAAATTGATTTTTGATTCGTTGAACCAAGTTTGAACGACTTGGTTTTTTGTTTGCTTGAAGTTTATCGGCTACAGAATCTATATTTAAAAAAATCTTAGCACCAGGCGCTTATGCTCCACTTCTGCTTACTATTTACTACTTTTGAAATAAACCGCGCTTCGGGTTTTGGGTGTTTTGCCTCGGTATCGCCCATCGCTAAAGGCGCAAAACGTTATTATTCACTTCAAAACGAAAGCAATAGTTAAACTGAATACCAATTTAATTTCCTAAAAGTTTTCATTTTTAATAAGTTTTAGGAATTTTAAAATTTCAAAAGTTTTGACAGCTAACAAAAAGAAAATTGACAATAAAACAGTTTCAAAATATATAAATACATTGGTTGAAGCGTATTTATTTTACAAAGTCAATCGTTACGACATCAAAGGAAAAACACATTTAGCGACACAAGAAAAATATTATATGGTAGATTTAGGTTTTCTCAACGCATTACTTGGAAAAGAATTGGCAAGCGATGCAGGTCACCTACTAGAAAATATTATTTACCTTGAACTCAAACGTAGAAACAATCAAATTTGGATTGGTAAAACGAATAATTTAGAAGTTGATTTTGTAGTGCGAAATAACAATGGTTTTACCCAATACATACAAGTTTCACAGACAGTCCAAAACAGACAAACTTTAGAGCGTGAATTAGCCCCATTTGAAAACATATCTGATCATTACGAAAAGCTTCTAATAACGATGGACTACGACACCGGGACATATAATGGAATAAAAAAAATTAATGCGATAGATTGGCTGTTAAACTCTGAAAAATAAAAGCGCCTTAGCACTAGGCTCTTATACTCACTTCGAAGAAAATATTTACTACATTTGAAATAAATCTCGCTTCGGGTTTTGGATGTTTTGCCTCGGTATCTAAATGACTAAAGGCGTGGAACAAGATGCTACACCATGAGACGTAGAAACATAAAACAATAACAACTCAAAAGTTTCTATATTTGGAAACTTATTAATATATTTGAATAAAAAAGTTAATGCAATATTTTCAAACTGAATTTCTAAAAGACGCCGAAGATTTCATTTCAAAACTAGACATAAAATCAATTAAAAAAGTTTTATACAATATTGAAATCGCTGAACAAACAAATGATCCTGAATTATTTAAAAAACTGGAAGATGAAATTTGGGAATTTAGAACAAAATATTTTGGTAATCAAATTAGAATATTGGCTTTTTGGGATAAAACAGATAAACAGAAAACATTAGTTCTTGCTACACATGGATTTATTAAAAAAGTAGGTAAAGTTCCGAAAAAAGAAATCGAGAAAGCAAAAAGAATTAGGATTAAATATTTTGAAAATAAACTAAAAAAATAAATTATGGCAACTACTGAATTTAAAGCAAAATCACTTGCCGAAATGAAAGATAAATACATTGGCAAAATCGGTGAAACTGAAAGAGATTTGTATGAATACGAACTTAACATGGAACTTTTAGGTCGAATGATTAAAACTGCTCGACAAGAAAGAAATTTAACACAAGAAGAATTAGGAAACTTAGTTGGTGTTCAAAAATCTCAAATATCAAAACTTGAAAAAAGTACAAATAGCGCTACTATTGATACTATTTTAAAAGTATTTAAAGCATTAAAAGCTGATATTCATTTCAATGTTACATTAGAAAAACAGTTTATTCAACTCATCTAGAATAATTTAATGGCGAAGTATAATAGCACCTTTAAACTAGGTTCTTACACCCCACTTCAACTAACTATTTACTACTTTTGAAATAAATCTCGCTTCGGGTTTTGGGTGTTTTGCCTCGTTGTTACCATCGATAAAGGCGCAAAACGTTGTTGGTCAGTATGTTTTTAAAAAAATAGATAATAAATGACAACGGTTGACTTCCCAATTATAAAAACAGAAAGACTTTTACTAAGACAATTTATAGCAAGTGATTTAGAAAATGTTTACAAAGGACTTTCAGATCCAAAAATTATAAAATATTATGGTGTAAGTTACAAGACACTTGAAGAAACAAAGGCTCAAATGCAATTTTTTGTAGACTTAGAAAAAGAAGGGACAGGAATTTGGTGGGCAGTTTGCTCATTAGACAACAAAACATTTTACGGAGCAGGCGGACTAAACAGTTTAAACAAAGTACATAAAAAAGCTGAAATTGGATTTTGGCTTTTGACGGAGTTTTGGGGGCATGGTATAATGACAGAAGTAATGCCAATAATTTGCAATTATGGTTTTGACAACTTAGAACTCCATAGAATTGAAGGTCTTGTAGAAACAGACAATTTAAATTGTAAGAAGGCAATGAAAAAACTTGATTTCAATCTCGAAGGAACAATGAAAGACTGCGAAGTAAAGAATGGTAAGTTTATAAGTTTAGAGATTTACGCAAAATTTAAAAACAGTTGAAAACGGTTGGATAAATTTAATACTGAATAACTACCAGCTCCTAATTATTAGTCTCTTACAGCCTACTTCTCTAACTATTTACTACATTTGAAATAAACCGCGCTTCGGGTTTTGGGTGTTTTGCCTTGGTATCGCTAAAGGAGCGAAACGTTATGATGCATTATATAAAATAACCAGCATCAAAAAAAACGACCTTATTAATTTTTGAAACATTAAAGAAATTGATTAAATTTGTATCCAAATAGATACATTAACAATGTTTTTTATTGAGAAAACCAAAGAATTTGATAAATGGCTAAAAAAGTTAAATGACTTACAAGCAAAAGCTAAAATTTTGTTTCGAATACAAAAGTTAGAAAAAGATGAACATTTTGGAGATTGTAAACCCGTTGGAGATGGGATCCGTGAATTGCGCATAAATTTTGCAAAAGGATACCGTGTTTACTTTAAAGAAAAAGATGGCAAAATCATAATTCTATTGGTCGGAGGGGACAAATCTACACAAGATAAGGACATCAAAAAAGCAAAGGAAATTTGGAAAAAACTTAATAAATAAGAAAATGGGAACTTCAAAATTTGAAATAGCAGATTATTTAGACAGCAGAGAAATGATTGCTGAATATTTAAATACAGTATTAATGGAAGGCAATAATGATGACATAATAAACGCTATAGGTCATATTGCAAGAGCTATTGGAATGACTAAAATTGCTGAAGAAACAGGAATGAGCAGACCAAGTTTATACAAAGCATTATCAGAAGGTGCGAAACCTCAATTTGCAACGATAATGAAAGTATTAAAAGCAATAGGTGGTCAAATGCAAATAAACCCATTATCGGTATAAAATTACGGATTATAACAGCGGCACTAGGCTCTAATTACCCACTTTAAACAAACTATTTACTAAATTTGAAATAAACCGCGCTTCGGGTTTTTTTGTCTTAGGTAGCATACATCACTAAATTCCACGATAAAATACATGTAAGCAATTGAAAAACATATTATTAATACAATGAATATACTAGAAATAGAAATTCAAACAGACCAACTACTAGAAACTGAAAAATTTTATATCGAACTATTAGGATTTCAATTAGTCAGTAAAAATGATGACTCTATCACTTTTAAAACTGGACATTCAAAATTGACTTTTATCAAATCTGAAAATGTTAATCCAAAATATCACTTTGCGTTTAATATTCCAAATAACAAATTGGAAGAAGCTATACTTTGGGCGAAATCAAGACTAAGTTTAATTGAAAATGATGAAAATGGAATTATTGCAAACTTTGAAAGTTGGAATGCAAATGCCATATATTTTTATGACAATAACAATAATATTGTAGAATTTATTGCTAGACATGACCTTAACAATGCTACAGAAAAACCTTTTGATACTTCCATTATTGAATCTATTAGCGAAATTGGAATTGTAACAGAAAAACCAATTGAACTAGCAGAAAATTTAATAGAATCAAGCGGACTTTATTACTTCGATAAAAGCACCAAAAATGAACAATTTGCAGCACTAGGAAATGACAATGGTTTATTTATTATCGTCGAGACAAACCGAAAATGGTATCCTACAGAACACAAAGCGGAAGGGCATTTTTGTAAGGTTAACATCGAAATTGACGGCAATATAAAAGAATTCCTATTGAATGAAAAAATCAATAGATAACCTACCGAATTGAACTTTGATATCTTAAAAGAAAACCGATATTCTTGTATTTCTTCAAATCTATTATTAAATTAGAATTGATTATTGACAATAAAAAAACAAACAATAATGAAAATAATTGAAAATCTAACTAATGTATTTGAAAATCCACTTGTTAATATTACTTTTTTATGTGGATTCCTATTTATTATTGCAGGATATATTTTATTGAAATTTCCGCCAAAAAACATCAACTCACTGTATGGCTATAGAACATCTAGTTCCATGGAAAATCAAGAAAAATGGGATTTTGCACAAAACTACTCCTCTAAAGAAATGATAAAAATGGGTGGTTTCCTTTTACTAAGTATTCTTTTACATTTTTTAAATGACTTTGATAATTTAACGAATATGAATATTGGTCTAGCACTTTTGATTTTAAGTGTAATCATACTCTTCCTAAGAGTTGAGAAAGCAATAAAAATTAAATTTAAAGGAAAATAATAAAACGCATCGGGATACGAATTAAAAACGAAAGACTTTATTTATCATTTAAATAAGAACGGGGAAATATTTATGCTATTAGATAATGGTATTTATTTTATTCTCAAAAATATGAATTGGCGCCAAAAGCATAACATTTGTAAAGTTGTTTACTACTCTTTCTACCATTTTTCTTGGTGATTGTAGAGTTGCAATAAAAGCAGTTTTTTTATTCAAAGTATTTGATTTACCTCAAAGCTAGTAAACATAGAGCTTATAGAAGTTTTCATCCTACTTTTTGTCCATTAGCCCGACTTTTAGAAAAAATATCACATACAGACAACTATCTAAAATTGCATGCTTTTAATAGAAAAATAAAATGGAATGGAAAAAAGTAAAAAATTTATATTTAAGCAAAACAAAAGACTTATCTGTATTGTTCTTACAGTTCCAATTCTATTGCTCATACCACTTATAGCAATGCTGTTTACTGATGAAGTGAAATGGACTTTGTTTGACTTTATTGTTACAGCTATTTTACTACTCAGTGTAGGTCTGACATTTGAATTTATTATGAGAAAGGTTAAATCAAATAAATTTAGAATTGCAATTTGTGTCACTCTTTTTTTAGTTTTCTTAGTCTTGTGGGCAGAACTTTCTGTTGGCATCTTTGGAACACCATTCGGCGGCCATTAGACTGCGGATTAAAAGCTATTTTACTAACTTCTAATAGTCTGTGTAAATGGGAAAAAGTATATCAAATTTAAATCAGCACGTAACACACGAATTGTTCTACATATGGCTCTTCGGCTTTGGCATTCACAAAAGCGGTATATAGAAATCTAATTTTTGCTTCGCAAATATCGATTAAACATTTAGTTTTGTTAGTAATATTTC
>CANHRS010000083.1 GCA_947463445.1 Flavobacteriia bacterium
ACCGAATAATTTTTTAGTTGATCTTCGTAGAATTCGCGTTGTGCAATCACTTTTTTCATGACTTCTTTCCCGCGTTGTTTTTTGGATTTAAGTATAATATGCACTTCTTCCATTTCTTTTTCACGCTCGGGTGTTGTCACCTGGGCTTGTAGGAAAGCAGCATGAACAAATAGGAGAATAAATAGGGCACTAGATTTCAAGGACATTAATTTTTAGCGAAAATATACTTTTTCATTTAGTTAGTTGGGCGATTAAGAATATTAAACGTATAAATAGGATATTTTCTTACATTTATGGTTATTTATATCAATTGCTTTTATAATTGAAATTAAATTTAACCATAGCACAATTTTCATCTGCCATTCAGGCGAAGGAGTTAGTAGGTGTATATAGCGAGATCATACATCGTGTTGCTTATGATACCCGTAAATTGTCGGATACGCAAAATACTGTTTTTTTCGCCTTATCTGGTAAATTTCGGGATGGTGCTACTTATATTGCGGATGCTTATCAAAAAGGGGTTCGTTTTTTTGTGGTACAATCTATGTTTGGTTTAGATAGCTTTAAAGATGCATGCTTTGTCGTGGTAGATTCTCCTTTAACGTCTTTGCAAAATCTTGCGAAAGCACACCGTATGCAATATGCTATTCCTGTTATAATTATTTCTGGAAGTGTTGGTAAAACAATGGTGAAAGAGTGGTTATATCATGTGCTTTCATCTACTAAAAAAATAGTTAGAAGTCCTAAAAGTTTTAATTCGCAACTGGGAGTTGCCCTTTCCTTGTTGGAGATCAATGAAACTCATGGATTGGCATTGATAGAAGCAGGAATTTCTGCGCCAAACGAAATGCAGACTTTGGTAGAAATGATTCAGCCGACATTTGGAATCTTCACTGCATTTGGTCGCGCGCATGCACACAATTTTGCAACAAAAGAACAGCATTTAGCCGAAAAATTACACGCGTTTTTAGGATGTGAAAAGACCTGGATTTCAAAAGATATTTTATTGGATACTAATCAATTAAAGGCGATTAACGCGGAAATTATAAACGATAATATAACGAATGAATTAGTTGAATTAAATCCATTCACAGATGCGGTTAGTAAACGTAATTTAGATTTGGTTATTCGTGTTGCTCTTTACTTTGAAAAAAATACGGAATTATTGAAAGAACGCATCAAAACCTTGCCGCGTTTGGCATTGCGTATGGAGACTTTTGAGGGTATCCAACAAACTACCATCATTAACGATTCGTATAATTTAGATGTAGATGCGTTGGTACAATCCTTAGAATATCAACTAAGTATTTCGGATCATAAAAAACGGGTGGCAATTATTGCTACTACTGGTTTTTCGGAACAACAAATTCAAGAAGTAAACGAAATTATTTCTGGTTTTAAACTAGATGCAGTTTACTTTTTAAAAGAAGGGACAGAAGTTCCGATTGCTGCAATCTCTAACGCAACTGTTCTTATAAAAGGGACACGTTCAGCACAACTCCAAAAGTTAGTGCGTTTGTTTCAATTGAAAAAGCATAAAACAACCTTAGAAATCGATTTATCTGCTGTTAAGCATAATATCGATGTCTATCGCGCGTATCTACCTACTTCGTGTAAAGTTTTAGCGATGGTGAAAGCTTCCTCTTATGGTTCAGGAGCTGTTAAAATAGCACAATATCTTCAAAAAATTGGTGTAAATTATTTAGGTGTCGCTTATGCCGATGAGGGTGTAGAATTACGCAAACATGGCGTTACGTTGCCAATTTTGGTGATGAATGCCGAAGAAGATGGTTTTGATGATATTATTCAGTATCAATTAGAACCAGCGATTTATTCTTTTAAGATGTTAGATGATTTCATTAAGGTATTAATTCGAGAAGGTATTGAAAATTATCCGGTGCATGTAAAGTTTGATACAGGTATGCGACGTTTGGGATTTGAACAAGCTGATTTAGATGAACTTATTGCGATTTTACAAACACAACCAGAAATAAAATTACAAAGTGTATATAGTCATTTAGCAGATGCAGATAATGCTCAAAATTTCACATTTACACACGGTCAAATTGAAAAGTTCAACGAAATTATTCGTTATTTAGATGCAACTATTTCCTATCCATATATTAAGCATATTGCTAATTCTGAAGCGATTGCAAATTATCCTTCTGCCCATTTAGATATGGTACGCTTGGGGATTGGTATGTATGGATATAGTTCGAATGCGCAAGTACAAGCGTCCTTACAAGCGGCTGTTGCATGGAAAAGTGTGGTTACGCAGGTAAAAACCATTCAGACAGGTGAATCTGTAGGTTATGGGTGTACTTTTGTTGCCCCTAGACCAATGACTATCGCTGTTATTCCTATTGGGTATGCCGATGGTTTTAGAAGGTCTTTGAGTAATGGAGTTGGTGCTGTTGTTATGCAAGGCGAATTTTGCCCTGTGGTTGGTAATGTGTGTATGGATATGACAATGGTGGATGTGACTTCCGTACATGTTAAAGAAGGCGATGGAGTAGAGATTCTAGGAGAACATCAATCTTTGTCCTCCTTTGCTCAAAAAATGAATACCATACCCTATGAAGTACTGACTTCCGTTTCGTCACGTGTACATAGGGTTTACGTAGAATCCTAAGCCATCATTTATCCAATAATTCCAATCCCAAATGGGTTCCTTCGGTATGTAGGATATGTTCTGCTTGTTCAATTTCTTCTAAAGGACCTTTTACAATCACTAGGAAACGTCCTTCTTTAATGTGTTCTTCGTATTTAACAATACTGTCATTTTTAAAACCAGCAGCGGTTAATACACTAAAAATACCTGTTCCAACTACCCCAATTTCTAATCCAGCTATTGCACCAACCAAAGCTCCAGCTCCAAAAAGGAATCCTAAGCCCGGAATAGCGAATACACCAATGCCCGAAAGTAAGCCTAAGGTGGAGGTAGCAACTACACCAATTGCAGTTGTTTTCAAACGCATATCGGATACCGATTTTACGTGTATGTGGTCATCGATAATTTCAGCTTGACCAATCAAGGAAGTATGTTCCATGTTAAATCCTGCTTCTTTTAGTTTTCCTAAAGCTTCTACCGCTTTTTCATGGTTATCGTATATAGCAACTTGTGATCTCATCGTAGTATAAATTTATTATAGTACAAAAGTAAGTAGGGTATAGGGATTAAAATGTGATGTAGGTCAGTTATTTCAGTGCTTATAAAATAAAAAACCCTGTTCATCAAAGAACAGGGTTTAAAGGTATTCGTTTAGAATTATATTACTCTAAAACAATCTGTTTTGTTTGCACTGGTAGGTTGTTGGCATCTAAGATATGTAATACGTACATGCCTCTCGCGCCCAATGCTTTCAGTGAAATTTCGGTTTTTGCATTCGGTAATACAGCATTGTACACTTCTTTTCCTTGTACATCAACAATTTTCAAAGTTTTTCCTTGCGCATTGTTGATAGTTACCACATCTTTTGTTGGATTTGGATATACCACCATCGCGTCGTTTTGGACAGTAGCAACGCTCGCCGCTGTGCCATATGCCAATGCTTTTTCTTGCGCATTCGCTACGATGTTCATGTTTCCTTGTATGTTTTCATTTGTTAGAATTGGAATTACCAAGAAAGGTTCGTTTTCTGTGAATGGTGTTGTAGAAGCAAGACCAACGTTGTACGTAGTTGAAGTGATATTCGTTGCGATCATCGCGTTTTTATCGTTTACTTCTGGTTGACCGAATGCATTGAAATTATCTTTCATAAACACGTTGAACGCGTATAACGTTCCTGTAGCTCTAAATACCAATTGGTTGGCTTCTTGTGTCACAGTGATGTTCGCAAGTGGCGCATCCCCACGTTTTTTTGCGTCTGCTGGGAAGGACGTGATTTTTCCAATGGAATGTTTTACGATAAGTGCTGCATCGTTTGCGGTGATTGAACCAACCGTATCCACGTTTGCAACAGCAATTCTCCAATTTGACCAAGGCAAAGGATCTATCGTTGGCAGAGGGTTTAAACCAACGGAATATTGTAAGGCAAGCGCTGCATCGTATGCTCGGATAAATTTGTTGGTATCGATGTCACCAAATAGGGTAGGTAGTACGGTAAACGTTGTGTTTGAGTTTGCTTTAGAAAGGTTATTACCAGCAAGGTCTTGTGCTGAAGTAATTTCTACATTTACAGCTCCATTTCCTTTTTCTACCACCCACCAGTAGGTATAGGTAGTTTCGTCTACTTTGGTAAGGCTGGTATTTGCTAGGGTATTTGCACCAGCTAAATTCACTTGCGGAGCAGGTTTATCCGTCATTGTTTCGCTGAATTTCACGGTGATTAACAAGGAATCTCCTTTGCGTACAGGATTTTGGGATAAACTGATGGTTGCACTTGGTGGTGTAACGTCTAGTGTTAGTACCGTATCCTTTTTTAAGGAAGTAATATCTGTATTGTTGTACATAAATTGTGACAATCCAAAGATACCTTGACCCACTTTTTGGTTTGCTTTAAATTTTAATTTTAGTAAGCTACCAGCGCCTTGCAATGCCGATGTAGAAATATATCCTACTTTGATTGTCCCTTTTTTATCCGTGTTTAGATCTACACTTGCTTTTGGGTTTAGGGTACCAACGGTATGGTTACTTACGAAGGTATAACGTGTTGTATCGTAGGTAATATCCGTTTGAAATGCGATTACGTTGTCAGCAGTATTTAGTGTTTCCGTGCTGATGGAAACTTCTAGGGTGTCGTTTTGATTTACAGAAGCCGGTGCATCTACGAAGACTTTGGTGGAGGCTAAAGCAGATTGAGTTCCACTGTTATATAAAGCAGTAATTTCTTGTTGAGTTAATGAGCGATTGTATATAGCTATGTCGTCGAGTTTACCGTTGTGATAACTACTACTTCCTTGCATTGAACCAAAATTAGTTGTAATACCACAGCAAACACTTAAATTAGTGATGTTTTCACCTGAAGTAGTATTTGTTAATACACCATTTACATAAGTGAGCATTTTTTTTGATGTTGTCCATATAAAAGTTACGTTTTTCCAAGTGTTAAATTTTTCAAATGGTTGATGATAATTAATTTCTGAAGGATTAGAACTGGCAGTTCTTAACGAATGCCTCAAAGTAAATTTTGAATTTGGGTTATATTCGATTTGTAATCCATTAACACCGTCATAATTCGTAATTAAAAAATTCCTGTCACCATTTGTGCTAGTGGAATCTTTCATCGTGAACCAATACGAGATACTAAATCCAGAATTTATGTAATTTTGGAATTTAAAATTTGATACTTTTATATCTCCAAAATTATCAAAATTATAAGCACTATTCGCTACTCCATTTCTATCATCGGTTAACGTAGCCCCATTCACCGTACCATTATTACCATTACCACTTTCATCATTTGCATTGCCATTAAATGGCCAGTAACCAACTAAGCCATCTTTTGGCACGTAGGATGGGATGTTTTGCGCCATTGCATTCACTGTGAATACCATAGCAAGTACTAAATAAAAGTAATTTTTACGCATGAAATATGATTTAGAATATACACAAATGTACAAAATATTCATTTAGCGTTTTGTTTTTTAGGTGGTTTTACGTTTTTTAGTCTATTGTTTGGTTATGCGCAGGATTAAAAAATCCGGCACAGCAGAAGCTTGTTTCCAAAGACTTTACATAAGTATACCGAAACTAATCAGATGTACAATTTTTTTATTAATTAACTTTTAAAATTTTAAAGGTCTGTACTTTTTTATTGTCTTGGTATACATCCATTAAGTACGATGCATTTGGCAAGGTAGACATATCGACATTTGTTTGTTTGTCTAGTACTTTATTTGCTTGGATTTGTTTTCCAGCAGCATCAAACAACACATAGTTTAAGGGTTGATTCTCAAACTTACCAACTTCTAAGGTGATTTGATTTGTTGTTGGATTTGGGAATACAGACAAGGAAAAATCGATATCGGCAACTAGTAATCCTGCGGTACTCACTTGATAGGTTTGTTGTACTCCCTGACTAACCGAACCACTTGTGTTTGATACGCTAGAATATGCAACTTGACCTATACTATAGCTTACAGAACCTGCTTCACTTTTTGCTTCTCCTCCGGCGGATACCGTTGCTGTTTGTGCGTTTATTGCAAGACTCCCTGTGATTAGTAATCCTACTGTTAATATTTTTTTTGTATACATTTTGTTGACATTTAAAAAGTTGTTTTCATAAATTTAATCAATATCTTCTAACCGCTCTTATAGAAACGAAAAATTATGGTGTTTAGAAACGCGATAAAATATATAACTTCTTCATAGGATGATTATATATAAAAATTATATGATAGTATTATAAAAATCTTAAAATCAAATATTTATTCAAGTACAATTTGTTTGGATTGAATACGTACATTGTTTTCATCTAGGATATGTAATACATACATGCCTTTTGCCCCCAACGCTTTTAGTGAAATTTCGGTTTTAGCATTTGTGATATTTGTATTAAAGACCTCTTTTCCCTGTATTTCATAAATTTTAAATGTGTAACCATTTAATGCTATCACATCGGACACGGCAAGTATTAACAAATCGGATGTTGGGTTAGGATACACCTGAATATCCGTGTATTGATTTGCTTTGATTCCAGTTGTTAATTTTAGTTTAATTTTTAGTATCGTATCGTAGTTTACACACTTATTATCGTTTGTATCAACTAAAATCGTACTAACCATCATTGAATTTTTACACCCTTGTGCTGAAACTACTTGATAGCTTATATTTTTCTTTCCAGGTTTTGCTAAAGAAGGATAAAACGTTGAGCCAATCACTGCATCTCCATCATAGCTTCCACCTAGTGGATAACCTAATAACGGAATGGGAGAATCTGATTTAAATATAATTGATTTTAATGGGTCTAAACTCATCTTTGGTTTGGCATTGAAAAGAACATTTTGGCTTATATAATTAGAACAATTGAATGAATTTTTAAGGGTTATGTAATAATTTCCTGAGGTAGTTACCGAAATTTGATTTTTTGTAGAACCTGTATTCCAGAGATATGAATCACCACCATCGGCTTGTAAAACAACCGTATCTCCTGAACAAATAGTTTTATTTGCTTTTACTGTAATTACACCATTAGGTCGAGGATTCACAGTGATATTGATGGTATCACTCGTAGTTGTACAATTCTGATTTGAAATTTTCGCATAATATTTACCAGATTTTTTCACAGTTATATTATTTACAGTAGCTCCAGTATTCCATAGGTAAGTGCCTTTTTCATAGGTAGTTAAAACAATAGAGTCTTTTTCACAGATAGAAGTTGTTTTTTGTGATAATGAAATACCTTTAGAAGGTAAGTATTGAATATATAGATATACAGGTTTACTTTTCATAAAACAACTACCATCTGAAACTACAACTGAATAATATCCTTCTTTGGATGCATCTAACATACTTTTATTTTCGTTTAACAATTGATTTTCGTTCAAGAGCCATCTGTAAGTTCGACCCGGTTTTTCAGTAGTTTTTAGACTCAAAATACTTCCTTCACAAAATGAATTGCTTTTTAATGGATCTATAACCACGTCATTTGTTTGACATTTTGGTTGATTATAATACAATTGTTGAATTTCATTTACATTTAATACTCTATTATATATTGAAATATCATCTATAAAACCCTTGAAATTTCTACCTATCATAAAAATCGAATCTAATTTATTTTCATTTCTAAACCAATCGTTATAGTTTTGATTATTATTACCGTTGATATACGTTTTCAAAGAATCTCCAGTATAAATTACGGATAAATAAAACCAATTATTTGCATGATAAGATTGATCTTGTATACTATTATATACAGGCCATACTTGTAGGTATCCTTTTCCATAAATGGAGGTACTAATTTGATTCTTTCCTGAGCCAAATTGATAAATATACGCATCACCTGGTATTTCTTGTTTCACGTCCCAATCTGGCCATCCATCAGCTTTTGTAATAATACTTGATTTGAACCAAGCGTTAATTGAAAATGGTGTATTATTTATTAATAGTTTTTTAATATTACACTTAATAGAATCATTATCAAAATTGTACGCACTATTCACATTTCCATTTCTATCTTTTGCTAAAGAAGCACCATACACGATACCATGGTTTCCATTTCCAGATGCATCATTCGCATTTCCATTAAAAGGCCAGTAACCAACTAGTCCGTTTGTTGGCATATACGACGGTACATTTTGTCCGTAAAGGTTTACTGACAATACGATTGATAGCACCACAAGTAGTAATTGTTTTTTCATTTCATACATTTTATTTTTCTATCTACTTCAAATCTTTAATGAAGCTATTTTTTCAAAAGTAAACTTTTATACTGAAATAGAGGTTCAGTATTTATAGTTCTTCTTTTTTATTAATGGGCACTCCGATTTTTAAAAAAAATTATAAAACAAAAAAACCTGTCCATTGCGAAACAGGTTTTCAAGTATTTGTTTGTAACGTATTATTCTAATACAATCTGTTTTGTTTGCACACAAAGCATAGTTGCATCTAGGATGTGTAATACATTCACCTTTTTCGCTCCTAAAGTTTTGAAGGAAATTTTTGTAATAGTTGTTTTTACGAACTCATTTTATATTTAATTTTCCTTTTGGTGGTGTATGATTTATAAACACAAAGCGAACCCTGTTTGAGGTTAAATACACTAATCTTCGCATTCAAAAAAATGGTTATACCCATATAAACTTTAAAAAAGGGATAAGAATATAGGGTTATAACCCTAAAAATAAATGGCGTTAATTTCCTAGTTGCTACAAATATTTGCTTGTTTTTGTTGTCTGGTAATAAGATTATTGTAGAGTTTTTATATTTTTAACACATTTGTAAAGTGTCTGAAATAAGTAGATTTTACGGAATAATAATTTATACGTTCTTCAATGATCATAACCCTCCACATTTTAAAGTGAAATATTCAGAATTTAAGCAAATATTTTAATTGAGAATGGTTCCATTTTGAATGGAGATTTGCCTATTAGTAAACTTAAACTTGTTTCTGCTTGGGCTGAAATTTATAAAGAAGAGTTATTAGAAATGTGGAATTCAAAAGATTTTCATAAAATCGAACCATTAAGATAAAAATGTATAAAGTAACCAACATATCCATATTAGATGAATTTCAAATTCAGTGTACTTTTAACACTGGAGAAACGAAACTGTTAGATGTATCAAAATCGTTAGATATAAAAAATGAGTTTGTCCAAAAATTAATGGATAACAACACCTACAAAGCTGCTAAAATTGGCTCTTTTGGGGAAATTTACTGGGAAGAAATTGCAGAAATGAAAGATTACGATGGATCTATAATCCCATGTAATTACGATATGAGCCCAGAATTTGTATATCAGAACTCCACAAAAATCAATTG
>CANHRS010000084.1 GCA_947463445.1 Flavobacteriia bacterium
GGTATTAATCTTATCAAAGGATTTACAGTAAAGAGTCCATACCTAGGATTGACTTTAATTGGAGAAAAAATCAACGATAATCAATCGATATACGCAAATTTTAACATTACATTAAATAAGAAAGAACAAGATGTTCTAGCTACAGATAGTAATAATAATAGTGTAGTTATTGGTGATTTAACTTATCGATATAATACTTTAGAGTTAGGACGCCGTAATTATTTTACAGATGACATAGAGTATGGTTTAGGTTTTTATTTAGCTGAACATGTTACAATATCTTATAATACTGTCGAAATTCAATTAGATAAAGGTATTGATCAAAGTTCAATATCAAACAATTCGAATCTAAGAGGAAATGTTTTAAGTTTAGCAATCGGTGGAAATGCAGGTGCACAATATGCCTTTGTTAGAGGCGTTTTATTTGGAGATATAGGATTTAATTATACATTAATTGGTTTGCCTAGTAATGTATTGGCTCAAAATTACATGCAGTCCTATTTTAGTCAGTTAAACTTCACTGTAACACTTGGATTCAAGAAAGCCTTAAATTTACAATACTAAAATCGTATCGTCCTTGAGTGACAATAAGGAATACCTCCCGTTTTTTCGTAATACTGTTGGTGATACGTCTCTGCTGACCAGAATTTAGTTGCTGGTCGTAAAGTCGTAGCAATTTTATAGCCTTTATTTTCTAATAAGTGAATTAGTTTTTCCGTAATTTCTTTTTGTTGCTCAGAAGTGTAGAATACTACTGAAAGGTATTGTTCACCGATGTCACCACCTTGACCATTGGTTTGTGTTGGATCGTGAATTTCAAAAAATAATTTTGCTAGCGTTTCATAGTTAGTTTTGGAAGGATCGAATGTTACCTCCATAGCCTCTATGTGTCCTGTAGTATGCGCGCAAACTTCTTTGTAAGTAGGATTTTCTTTGTGACCACCGATATATCCAACTTGTGTTTTTACTACGCCAGGTGCATTTTGAAAATAGTATTCTACGCCCCAAAAACATCCACCAGCAAAAATGGCAACTTCTGTTTTCGCTTTTTCTTGTTTTTGTAGATCTTCTTTTTTTATAAAATCCATTGAGATAGAGTTTACGCAATGACGTGTGTCTTTTGCAGTAAATCCTTCACCATAGAAAACGTGACCAAGATGACCATCGCAATTTGCGCAAACAATTTCTGTTCTGCGACCATCCGCATCTAATAATTTTTTAACACGCCCAGGAATTTCTTGATCAAAACTTGGCCAACCGCATCCAGAATGAAATTTACTAGTGGAGGTATATAAAGCAGTTCCACATTGTTTACACGAATAAACACCTTCTTCAAAATGGTCCGTGTATTGACCTATAAATGGAGCTTCAGTTCCTTTGTGTAGTATAACACGTTTTTCTTCAGCACTTAAATCTTTTTTCATAATAGTGTCTTTAATTACTTTATTCTTTTGTAATGGCTGTGAACAAGCGTTAAAACCTAAAACGCATATAGATAACAACAATAAAAGTACATAGTTTTTTCGTTTCATAGCTTAATAATACGGATTCAATTACAATTGCAAAAGAGAACTTTTAAATTTTGTGTTTGGATTAGGATAATTTAACAAATTTAGGAGTAATATGGTGTCAATTATGTTTTCGAAAAATAGGTGTTTTGTTTTTTAAATACCTTGAGTATATGAAATTATAAGAGTTTTCAACAGGTTTCTTTACTTTAAGTTAATATTTATTTGAAAATCGAAAAAAAAAAATTGAGTATTTTATAGAATAGCTGTACTTTTGCATCCTAAATCAAAGCGAAAGCTATAAATTAAAGTACGTATGAACGATTTTGGTAAGAAAGGAAATAATGCCAATTTAAACGATTCTATAGGCCTAACAAACTTAGGTAATGTATTTTGGAATCTTACACCAGCTGAATTAGTAGAAGATACTATTCTTAATGGACAAGGTGTTTTAACTGAAACGGGAGCAATTGCTATCGAAACAGGTGAATTTACAGGTAGATCTCCAAAAGACCGTTTTGTAGTCTTTGATGAAAAAACGGAAAACACTGTATGGTGGGGAGATGTTAATATTAAATTCTCTAAAGAGAAATTTAAATCGCTTTACAGTCGCATGCAAGCGTATCTAACAGATAAAGATGTTTATGTAAGAGATGCGTATGCTTGTGCAGACGAATCTCACCGTTTAAATATTCGTGTAGTTTCAGAATTTCCGTGGTCTAATATGTTTTGTTATAACATGTTTTTACGTCCTACAGATGCTGAAATACAAAACTTTACTCCAGATTGGCACATAGTATGTGTTCCTGGTTTCAAGGCAGATCCTGCAGTTGATGGTACACGTCAACATAATTTCGCTATCTTGAACTTCACGAAAAAAATGATTTTAATTGGAGGTACTGGATACACAGGTGAAATGAAAAAAGGAATTTTCTCTGTATTGAATTATTTGTTGCCACACGAGAAAAATGTATTGTCTATGCACTGTTCCGCGAACATAGGAAAAGATGGTGATACTGCAATTTTCTTTGGCTTATCTGGAACTGGTAAAACGACCTTATCTTCAGATCCAAATCGTCAATTGATAGGGGATGATGAGCACGGATGGTCTGACAACACTGTTTTCAACTTTGAAGGTGGATGTTATGCAAAAACAATCGATTTATCTCGCGAAAAAGAGCCGCAAATTTTTGATGCAATCAAATTTGGTGCAATTTTAGAAAATATTGGATTTGTAGAAGGTACTTCTACGCCTGATTACATGGATGGTTCAATTACTGAAAATACACGTGTTTCATATCCAATTAATTTTATTGACAATACAGTTAATCCTTCAATTGGATCTACACCAAAAAATATTTTCTTCTTAACTGCAGATGCATTTGGTGTATTGCCTCCAATTTCTCGTTTAACGAAAGAGCAAGCAATGTACCACTTTATGTCTGGTTACACAGCAAAAGTTGCTGGAACTGAAATGGGAATTACAGAACCAACAACAACTTTCTCAGCTTGTTTCGGAAAAGCTTTCTTGCCATTACACCCAGCGAAATACGCTAAATTGTTAGGAGAGAAATTAGAAGGAACAGATATCAAAGTATGGTTAATCAATACTGGTTGGACCGGTGGATCTTACGGAGTTGGAAGTAGAATGAAACTTTCGTACACACGTCAGATGATTACAGCTGCTTTAGAAGGGAAATTAAATGATGTAGCTTTTGATACTTTACCAATTTTCGATTTAGCTATTCCAACTTCTTGTGAAGGTGTTCCAACTGAAATCTTAAACCCAAGAGGTACATGGGCAGATAAAAATGCATACGATGATACAGCAAATAACTTAGCTGGTCAATTCGTTAAAAACTTTGAGCAATACGCTTCTGAAACATCTGCAGATATCTTAGCAGCTGCTCCTAAAGTGAAGCAAACAGTATAATAGTACGCTAATAAATTGAAAAGGGTGAATCGATTAAATTGATTCACCCTTTTTTAATGGATGTATAATGTGTTTAAACAAAAAAAAGCCGTGAAAATTTTAATTTTCACGGCTTTTTAAACAAAATAAATTTATATCCTTCCAGGATACACTTTCAATGCCTCTTCTAACACTTTAACCGCTTTATGTAAAGAATCTTGATTCAATACATACGCAATACGAGCTTCTTGTGTTCCTGAACCTTTCGTAGAATAGAAACCATTTGCTGGCGCCATCATGACAGTTGCACCTTGGTATTCGAAATCTTCTAATAACCATTGACAAAACTTCTCTGCGTCATCTACAGGGAATTTTGCAACACAATAGAAAGCTCCGCTTGGCTTCGGACAAAACACTCCTGGGATACTATTTAAACCGTCTACCATGATGTTTCTACGTGTAACATATTCTTCAACCACATTATCAAAGTAAGATTGTGGTGTATTCAAAGCAGCCTCTGCAGCAATCTGATCAATGGTCGGAGGAGATAAACGCGCTTGACCAAATTTCAATGCAGCTGAAATTACTTCGTGATTCTTTGAAATCAAAGCACCAATTCTTGCTCCACACATAGAATAACGCTTAGAAACAGAGTCAATCATAATAACATTGTTCTCAATTCCTTCCAGATTCATCGTTGAAAAAGGTACTGCACCATCATAACAAAACTCACGATAAACTTCGTCTGCAAACAAGAATAAATCATGTTTCTTAACGATATCACGTAATTTTTCTAATTCTTCTTTTGTATATAAATATCCAGTCGGATTTCCTGGATTACAAATCAAAATTGCTTTTGTTTTAGTAGTGATTTTTTTCTCAAATTCTTCTACTGGAGGTAAAGCAAATCCTGACTCTATCGAAGAAGCTACAGGAACAACTGTTAAACCTGCAGTTACAGCAAATCCATTATAGTTCGCGTAAAATGGCTCAGGAATGATTACTTCGTCTCCAGGATTACATGTAGTCATTAATCCAAAGATTAAAGCCTCAGAACCACCTGTTGTGATGATAATATCTTCTGGGTTTACAGGTAAACCTGTACGTTGGTAAAACGCAGACAAACCATTTCTATAAGACTCCAAACCAGCAGAGTGCGTGTACTCAATTACTTTTTGATCAAAATTCTTAATTGCATGTAAAGCAACCTCTGGAGTTTCGATATCTGGTTGACCAATATTTAAATGGTATACTGTTTTTCCTTTTTTCTTAGCTGCATCTGCATATGGTACCAATTTTCTAATCGGTGAAGCAGGCATATCAATTGCTTTCTGTGCTATCTTTGGCATAATCGTATTTTAAAGTTGCAAATTTAATGAAAACTTCAATAAATCATTCATTAGTTTTGTAATTAGAATTTTAATTTTTTGCTGCTATGATAATTAAAAACAAGCGAGTTTATTTAGTGTTTTGCATACTACTGGGATTAACTTCTTTTAAACTTAATCAGTCTCAAAATCCAAAAAAGCTAAGGAAAGGATTTGAAAAATTAGTCAATATACAAACACTTGATTCCTCCATCAATGTAGACCTTAAATATGCTTCTACAGATAATTTTATGAAAAAACGTTTGTACTATGATATCGATAATGCCTTTCTACAAAAAGAAATTGCACAAAGATTAGTAAAAGCAAATTCACTTCTAAAAAAACTACACGCAAATTATCGCTTATTGATTTATGATGCTGCACGCCCACGATCTATACAGCAGGCGATGTGGGATGCATTAGATACAATTCCAGTAAAAGAACGCACGAAATTTGTTTCGAATCCTGCGAATGGGAGTGTGCATAATTATGCAGCAGCAGTTGATTTAACTATTTGTGATAAAAATGGGAAAGCGTTAGATATGGGAGCAGGATACGATGATATTAGACAGATTGCATATCCTAGCAAAGAAGACTATTTTCTTAAAAAAGGATTGCTATCTAAAAAACAAATTGAAAACAGGAAATTATTACGTAAAGTGATGATAACTAATGGTTTTTTAAATATTCCAACGGAATGGTGGCATTTTAATGGTGTTACACGAAAGCAAGCAAAAGCATTATTTAAAATTCTAGAGTAATAGTTTCAAAATCGGCTTCAATACCAAATAAATCCAATATTTTAACTATAACCGCATCTACAACTGCATCCGGACAAGATGCACCAGAAGTTAATATAATACGTATTTTATCTTGTTCTGGTAAAAAAGAGGATAATTGTTCTTCTTGTTTAGTATGTATATTAAACGACGTAATCTGATTTTTGTTGGATATACTCTTTTCAGAAAGGATGAAATATGTAGTGAATTTATCTTCTAACAACTCTACTAAATGTGTAGTGTTCGAGCTGTTATATCCTCCAACTACAATCGCTAGATCCGCATCTTCCTCAAGTAAACCGAGAGTCGCAGATTGGTTATCATTTGTAGCATAACATAATGTATCACGCGTATCTGCAATATGATTTTTGATCGCTTCTTCCCCGTATTTCGTAATCATGGTTTCACGAAGAAATTCAGTTATTTCTTGTGTTTCACTTGCTAACATGGTGGTTTGATTTACCACGCCAATTTTTTGCAAATCACTACTTGGATTAAATCCTTCTGAATATTTTCCTTTAAAATAAGTGTTAATATCTTCCTCAGATATGGTTCCTAAAATAAATTCACTGACTTTTTGAGCTTCAGCTAAATTCTTAATAACTAGCGTAGGTGCATTTAAATTACTATGCGAAAAAGTGGCACGTGTCTCCTCATGGTCGTGTTTACCATGGATGATAATTGTATGGTTATTTTGCCCAAGTGTTTCAGAGCGATTCCAAACTTTCTCTACAAAAGGACATGTAGTATTATATGCTTTAACATCTACACCAATCTCTGTTAATATTTGTTCAATCTCAAGCGTAGTTCCAAAAGCTGGAATAATAACTATATCTTCTGAGGAAAGAGCTTCCCATGGAATCAATTGCTTTCCATTAGTATCTTGAATGAATTTTATACCATAACTCTGTAAATCTTCATTTACTCCCGGATTGTGAATCATCTGACTTAATAAAAAAATTCGTTTGCCTGGATTGTTATGTACTGCTTTGTACGCGATTTCAATAGCGTTTTCTACACCGTAACAAAAACCAAAATGGCGCGCAATTAAAAATTCTATTTTACCAAATCTTAATAGAGTAGGAGTAAAGTCCTTTTTTCTAGGGTCTTGTACTTTACGTGCAGCCTTAACTTTACTGATAATTGGAGATCGATAAAAAGTAGGGATTTCAAATTTTTTCATGGTATTAGGCTTGCATTTGAATAGTTACTAGATTCGCATAAATTCCATCCGATAGTGCATTTAATTCTTCATGTGTTCCTTCTTCTGCAATTTTACCATTTTCAAGTACATAAATTTTATCTGCCTTGCGAATAGTAGAAAGTCTATGCGCAATTACGAATGAAGTTCTACCTTCCATTAATTTATCTAAGGCTTCTTGCACTAATTTTTCAGATTCAGAATCCAAAGCAGAAGTAGCTTCATCTAGAATTAATATTGTTGGATTTTTAAGTAGTGCTCTAGCTATGGCGATACGTTGCTTTTGCCCACCAGATAATTGTATTCCACGATCTCCAACTTGAGTATGCATTCCTTCCGGAAAAGCAGAAATAAATTCGTAAGCGTTTGCTTGTTTGGCAGCCAATAAGATTTCATCTTTGGAAGCATTAGGTTTTCCAAAAGCGATATTTTCTTCAATTGTACCCGCGAATAATATAACTTCCTGAGGAACAAGTGCTATTTTAGAACGTAAATATTCGGTTTCAATTTCGTTGCAAGGTATTCCATCAAAAGCTAACTTACCAGCATTAATTTCAAAGTAACGTAATAGAAGGGATGCAATTGTTGACTTCCCAGCACCAGAGGAACCTACTAAAGCAATGGTTTGATTTGCCTTACTTTCCATGGTAATTGATTTTAAAACAGTGACATCTGGTCGTTGTGGATATGAAAAATTAACATTTTCAAAGGTTACAGCACCTGAAATAATGGGTTTTAGATGACCTGTCAATAATTCCTTTTCATTTTTTGTTTCAATGATTTTCATCAAACTTTCGGTTGCACCAACAGATTTTTGAAGGCTTGCCCATAATTCTGGTAAAGACCCAATAGAAGCACCCATCATAATCGTATAAAAAATAAAAGAAATAAAGTTTTTACTCGATAAATCAGGGTTTGGTCCTTGTGTCATCAAAAGTCCTCGCCAAATTATGAATACGATTGCTCCAAATAAACAAAAGATAATAAAAGATATAAAAAGTCCTCGCCATACACCAGCTTTTACATTTAATTTGCGTATTTCATCAATACTAACTTTGTATTTTAATAATGCTAAAGCTTCATTGGTGAATGACTTAACATTAGAAATCCCAGTTAAATTTTCTTCTAGAATAACATTAGATTCAGCTGCTTCGTCTTGCGCTTTTTTAGATAATTTACGAATAAACCTTCCAAAAAAAACGGCGATTAATGCCATTACAGGTACTGTTGCAAGCATAATCAAAGCAAGTTTCCAAGATAAAAATGCTAAGAAAATAATACTACCTATTACAATTACTGCTTGTCTAAAAAATTCAGCTATGGTAGTTCTAAGTGTTTCTTGAATTTGGGTTATATCAGAGGCAATACGAGAAGTTAGTTCACCTACTTTATTTTGATTAAAAAAATCCATAGGCATATAGATTAACCTAGAAAAAGCATCGTATCGTAAATCTCTCAGTGTGTTTTCTGTAACATTCGTAAATAATATAACTCTAAAATAAGAGAAGATAGCCTGTAATCCAAAAGTTACAAATAGTGCAAACGCAACAACATTCACATTGCCAAAATCAATAAGACTGATTACTTTAGATGGGGTAGTAGTGACTTCTGGTGCCTGATTGATCCCACCTAATAATTGTCCCATTAAAAAAGGAAAAACCAAACCAATAGAAGAGGAGAATACTAAAAAAACCCATCCTAATATAAAGGTAGATTGATATGGTTTTAAATATTGAAAGATGTTTTTAGCTTTCGCAATGGATTCTTTGGTGAGTTTGATTTTTTCTGTTTTCTCTTTTTTTGGTCGTAGCATTGTTGTATTTTTGTAACACACAAATTTAGTGCATTGCATCAAAGAATTCATCTAAGTTGATTTCTTTTTTATTTTTTTCATTAAATAGTTTGTAAAACAAAATATTTTACTAAATTTGCACACTCAAAACACAAGTAGAAATAAGATTTAAAGAATATATATCATGAAAAGAACGTTTCAACCTTCCGTAAGAAAAAGAAAAAACAAACACGGTTTCCGTGAGCGTATGGCTACAAAAAACGGTCGTAAAGTATTAGCTGCGCGTCGTCGTAAAGGAAGAAAAAAATTGACTGTTTCTAGTGAATCTAACCACAAGCGTTAATTCATTAAGTTATAATATTAAAGGTTGCTCAGTTGAGCAACCTTTTTTTTTGACTAATCGTAAAACCAGATATATGCAATAAATAGTTTTACTTTTAATGAATTAAGCCATATCTAAGGATATATCAATTACTTCTTCAAATACATTCCCCGCTCCGCTGGATTTGTAATCCTGCGGCACCATCTCCTATATCAAGTATCCCGTTCCGCTGGATTTGTAATCCTGCGGCTCAATTCTAAAAATAAACTCACAAAAAACGTAATTCTAAACCTTAAAAAGCGAACTTTATTATAGTAAATAAAAAGTGTTTTAGTAGTGAAAAAACAGACAGAA
>CANHRS010000085.1 GCA_947463445.1 Flavobacteriia bacterium
AAAAAACGGATGAGTCTTGTATATTGCTGTAACTCGTTGTTTGATAACCGGATTCAAAAACAACAGAATTTTGTCTCTTTATTAACTTTTGATAGGACGCCTGATAAGTGATTGGCATTTTTGCAATCAAAATTTTAGCTTCTTCAAAATTCTCTGTGTACAAATAAGCATAGAAAAGAAAGTCTTTTGTATACATATCCGAGGGATAAAAAACAAGTGCTTTTCGAAGATGTAGTATCGCAAGGTTAAACTCATTTTTTGTGAAATAAGAAACTCCTAATCGCACACGAAGATAATAAGAATCTATGCCTAATGTAAATGCATTGTCTATCAATGAAACGAGTGCATCATGTTTTCCTTGCGTAAAATAGACATATGAAGCACTATCTACAAAAGATTCTTTCAACTTCGATTGTCGTTGAGACCATCCAAATGTTAAACAACTAAAGAAACAAAAAACAAGAATTAACTTTCGCATACAGCAATTACTTTAGTGTTTTTAGCAAGTACATGAAACTCTTGAATCTTATTATTCGAAAGTTTAGTGATAAACTGAAATGCTTTTGAATGGATTCCTAGGATTTTTATTTCTGCAGTAGATTCTAAACCGATTTCAGTTGTTATGTTTATATCATCAATACGTGCATATTTTAAATTGAATGTTGCATGTACAAAACGGTAAAATGGTGCGATAAAATCTTGTACTACATTCAAAATTTTCAATGAAATCGTAGCAACAGGATAATTTTCAACTATTTCTAAATCTTGATAATACCCTAAAACAACCTTATAATGCGCTAAATAAAAATAATAGAGCAAGGATTCTTTAGTCCCAAAAAAACTTGTAAAAACTAAAAGATTCCCATCGTTGTAAAAATACGCGTATGCTTTGGAAGCATGACAGTAGATATATGAAGCATTTTCACTGTCTGTAAATACTTCCCAATTTTCAGATGTATCTGCTTTTCCTGTTTCGCTAATTTTCCAACAAAACTTAGAGCCAGGATTTAATTCAAATGCTGTTTTGAGTAAATTATTCACTGCTATACCTTGAATCAATTCCCCTTCTGCTGGTTTAGCAAACGTTTTAAAAACAAACGTATTATTTTCATTTTTTATGTAATATGCTAATGGAAAATCAAGTGTTTTTGATCCAATTATAGGCGATGACTGCAATTGAAAATGAATATGTGGTTCTGGGGATCGTCCTGAGTTTCCACAATATGCAATTATCTCTCCTTTTTTTACAAAATCCCCAACTGCAAATTTTAGTGATCCTAATTTTAAGTGACTAACTTGACTATATAATCCATCCGTGTGATAAATAACCATGGTGTTACCCCAATTTTGCAATGTATTATTACCACGTATTGCGTTATCTTCTACGTTATCTTCAACAGTTACTACATATCCATCCGCACAAGCAACAACAGGTTTGTTAAAACAATAAAAATCATCTACCGTATACCCAGGATTTTGGTAGGATTTCATCTCATTATCTAAAATAATAAAATCAAATGCTTTGCTCCACTCCCCTATATGCGTGATTTTGCCATCATGGGCTTGTGAAACCATCCATTCTCCCCAGAAAGGTAAATGAATTGGAAAATAATTGAACAAACGCATCCTGTGGTTTGCATTTAAAAAATTAGATAAATTTTTCTCCGGATTAAATTCTTGATGATGCACACGATGTAGAAAATGTACTTTAACTCTAAAAGTTAAAAGGTATAAGAACATAATTGTAATCAATGTAAAAGGCAAAGAATATGGAGCCAAGCCAAGCATAAACAATATTCTATTTAATCCGAAGAGCACAATTATTAATAAAGGCATTAGAATTACACTCATTAAATAACTAGCAAAACTCGGAATTACATAAATTCCTCCTATAGCGATTGCAAGAAAAATGAAATTGAGTCCAATAAATTTCTCGTAAAAATCATTAACATCGCCTCCCAAAATTGGGTAAAAAAAGTAAGCAGCAACAAATCCTAAAATAGATAAACTAAAAGCAATTCGCGAGTAAATAAATAATCCAATAGCGATTAGTAGTCCAGCTAAAATATTTGTTTGAAAAAACAAAGAGGATAGTGATTTAAAATAAACAGCAACAATTTTTGGAAGGACTAAAAATTTTCTTTCCAATTGTGCAATTGTTTCCATCCAATGTGTAATAGTAAACCCTGTAGATTTAACATTTTCGTTCATCGAATAAATAAGTTCCGGATGCACGCTCATCGTCTGCATGGAAGGAAATGCACTAAACACGATCCAAATCGTAATTAAAAAAGGGAAACTTAAGGATGGTAAATTGTATTTATGTAAAATGCCGTGAATTAAATATGAAACAAGCGTTGCTAACATTCCAACACAAATAATCACCAATAAAACCGTTTGATTGAATGCATAAAAATGTGCTATTCCACTTGATACCAACATAGCATCGTATCCGTGGTAGCCTTTTCTAATTAATGTTTTATTTAAACCAATGACACGTGAAAAAACATTGGCAGATATCACCCCTATTAATCCACAAAACCCAGCTAAAGGATTGACAAATGAAGCAAGCAACAATAAAAGTCCAAACCAAAGATTATTTGAAAAAAAGACAGCTGCATAGCTATTGACAATGGTGTCAAAGCTATACAACAAACCTTTTCTAGCTATAGCAAGCCAATTATTCATTCTTCGATATTATAAATTAAACGTTTTTAAATGTTCTGGCATTCTTTCCGGTTCAGTAATTGTTTTTACTGTTTCATTTTCACGAATTATATGCGATTCCCCATTTGTATCGATTAATGTTACTTTTGGTCGCATGGCAATAAATTGCATCCATTGTGTCATATTGTATGCTCCAACTTTATGAACCACAACATGATCTCCACGATTTAAAGCAGGTAAGGTAACACTTGATCGCACAACATCAATATTCATACAAAGCGGACCATAAATCACCATATCTTCTGTATGCGAAGAGAATTCTTGCGCAGGTGTTATTTTATGTTCGTACCAGAATGCAGTAAACAAAATATTTACCCCAAAATCCATAATTGTTGCTCTTCTTCCATCGGAAAGTCGTTTATTAGCAATTACACTACCAAGTAAGTAACCAGCATCGTCAATCATGGCTCTACCTGTTTCTAAAATCAACAAAGGCAAATCTTCTTTTTTATAGCCATAATTTAAAATAGTACTCGTGATTACCTCCGCAAAATCATCGATGGATGGTATCATATCTGGTCCAGGTAAATACTCACCTCTTAAAGTATTTGCGGATGGGAATCCTCCTCCTAAGTCCAAATATTGAATGGTTTTATTAAACACATATTTAATATTTACAGCAAGATCTGAAAGTTTTGCTGCAGCAATAGCATAGGCATTTGTATCCAACATAAAAGTTCCGATATGGCAATGTAATCCGACCATTTCCAGATACTCTGAAGCCATGATTTTTGTGATCGCATTCCAAGCTTGACCAGATTCATAGTTAAAACCAAAACGATCCCACATTGGGTAAACACCCGTATCCATATTTACACGAATCGCTACTTTCGCCGTTTTTTTCAATTCTTGTGTCAATTCGATTAAATCATATAACTCATCAAAGTGATCAATATGTATGTAGGAATTGTTTTCAAGTGCAATTTGTAAATCTGCTTTTGTTTTTTCAGGACCATTAAAAATAATTTTATTGCCCGGAACCCCATTTTGAATTGCTTTAGTGTATTCGAAGATAGAAACAACTTCTGCCCAAGAACCTTCTTGGTGAAATACATTACAAACCGCATCAATATAGTTAGTTTTATAACTCCAAGCGAACTGAACTTTCGGATAACGTGTTTTGAATGCTCTAACGGCATTTTGATAAGTTTTACGGATAGTTCTTTCCGAGATCACAAAACATGGAGAGCCATATTTATGGATTAACTCTTTTACAGCAACCCCGTCGATGTGTGTAAATGGAGCATATTCCGTTCTTGTTCCAAATTTATTCATTAATCCTGTGTTCATTTTGCGAATTGCAGGACGTTCGTATTTTAATTTTTCCGTGCTCATACTATTTTTTTATTATTCTATTAAATCTTCTTTTAAATTATTTTGTCTACAAAAACTCAAAATAATTTTACAACTCTCCGAATGCAGAAATTTTTTGAAATTCTGAAACATCCGTAATTAAATCCCAGGCATAACGAATAAACAATTTACCGACTGCGTAGGTAGTGAAAGGTTTTACTTTTTCGCCTAATGCTAATTTAACAAGAGCCGCAGGTTGATTTTGTCCGGCTCCTACTGTTAAGTAAATCCAAGCTGGAAATCTCGGGTTAACTTCCATGATATATGGTTTACCATCTTGTGTTCGCATGATTTCTATTTCAAAACCACCGCGCCATTTCGTTGCTTGAATGAATTTTTCTGCTAAATCAATTAAGGATTGTTCTTCGAGTGTAATTCCTGCCCAAGCTTTCCCTTTGTCAGTAATAAATAATTTACGCATTGGCACAGCTGAAATAGTGTTTCCTTCTCCATCCCCTAATGCTGCAATATTGACTTCCGTTCCAGAGATGAACTCTTGTATGATGATTGGGAGTCCCCATTTTGCATTCAATTTATGAAATGCTTTTTGTGCTTGTTCTAAAGTATATGCGACAGTCGCCTCATAATATTTCCCTTTAACAACCAATGGATAACCGAATTCTTTCGCTGTTGCAGCAAGTTCGTTAACATCATAGATTGTTTTATCTTTTGGAATCAAAAACCCATGTTTTTCACCAAACTTAAATAAGTTCACTTTATCTCTAGACTCAAATTGTTCGTGCGTTGGGAGAAAAGTTGCAATACCGAATTCTTTGAGTTGTGGAGAAATTTTAATGAAATTATATAATTCAGCATCAAAATTTGGGATAATCACATCGATTTTTTCAATGGCATGAATATATTCGATTCTACTTAATAAAGTTTGTGTTCCTGCTGCAGGGTAAGGAATTTGATACACTTTATCTGCAATACCCTCCATATATATCCCGGGCTCTAACGATTCATAGGAAAATCCTATTATTCGAACGTCGAAATCTTCACAATCTCGGATTCCACGTATTACAGCTACACCTGGCCCAGGACTATCAACGGCATTTAATCCGGTAACTGCAACTGTAATTTTTCGTTTCGTTGAATTAGTCATTACTTACTAAAAAATGGTCCTGTAACTGCGAAATAAAATCTTCGTAATCTTTTTCAAAAACGGTAGGCTCTACTTCGTATTTGGAAGTTATTTCTTTTTTTATTTCTGTTAAAGATTTTCCTTCTTTTAATAAACGGATAAGTTCTGCTCCAACTAAATTCGTTGAGAAAGAATCTCCATTAGATGGGTTAAAGATAAACCCACTATCACTAACTGCTAAATTTGAATGTATTTTCATGGCTTATATATTTATAGTTATTGTAATCAACTCTTCAAAGATGAAAAATAAAAGTTTTGCTAAAAATTAAAAGATACGTATCGGTTAAAAAAAGATATGAAAAGGTGTTTTTCGTCGAAAAAATTATTCTTCATCTGCAATCTCTAATCCTAATGATTTATATAATGGAACTTTATAATTATCCCCGATAAATAACTCTGTTTCTTCGATGGTTAATCGTGTTTTTTTAATCGAGGAAATTTTACTTAAATTCACAATGAAAGATTTATGTACACGTTTAAACCCTAACAAATCCAGGCGTTCCTCCATCGATTTCATACTCATCCTGGTGATGATTGGTTTTGAATTTGCAGATAAATAAATTTTGATATAATCCTTTAACCCTTCAATGTAGGCAATTTCAGGAATATTTACTTTTACTAAACTATAATCAGAATTTACAAAGATATAATCAGGAGGTAGTTGTTTTAGGATTGCTGGAGTAGAACTATTTATCAAATTATGCGCTTCCTTTACTTTCATGACACTTTTATAAAATCGATCAAATGAAAAAGGCTTTACCAAATAATCGATAACATCCAATTCGAAACCATCTAGTGCATATTTTTTATATGCTGTAGAAAAAATAATAAAAGGCTTTTGTTTTAACGATTGAACAAATTGTATCCCGTTAATTTCCGGCATTTCAATATCGACAAAAATCAAATCAATAACTTCATTATCTAGTACTTGATATGCTTCTAATGCATTTTTACATGCGGTAACAAACTGTAAAAAAGGAACCTTACGAATGAACTCTCCCATCATTTCGAGCGATAAAGGCTCATCATCAATACAAATACATTTAATCATTTTGTAAGGTCTATAGTTAAAAATACTGAATACCAATCTTTTTCAATGGTTTGGTTTAAAGTATGTTTAGTTGGATACAATAATTCTAATCTTCTGCCAACATTTGTTAACCCTATCCCATTATTTTTGTTATCTCGAATGGTTGTAACAAATTTGTTTTTTACTTCCAAAAGTAACGTACCCTGTTTTTCTTCAATAGAAATATGAATTTCAGGATTTTTTAAAACCGAAGTTCCATGTTTGAAAGCATTTTCGATAAATGGAATTAAAAGCATTGGTTCAATATATTGATCAAATAATTCATCCACATTTAGGTGCTTCTGGATAATAACACTCTCTCCAAAACGAATGCCTTGCAAATCAATATAATCCGAAATATATTGAATTTCATTCTCTATAAGCACCTTGTCGTCATCTGCTTCATACAGCATATAACGCAATAGAGAAGCTAACTTAAGTAAACAACTTTCAGCTAAATCAGATTGTTTTCTGACTAAAATAATACTGCTATTTAACGCATTAAAAATAAAATGAGGGCTAATCTGAGATCGTAAAAAAGAAAGCTCTGTTTTTAAATTTTCTGTCTCCTTCTCTTTATTTATTTTGTCCTGCAAATACTTATCTCTTACAATTCGATACGTAGTACTTACCATTAATACAAATAACAAAGGTATCGATAAAGCAATGGTTTGATTTATTCGTAATACGTTAATATCTGGCAACCTAGGAGCACCTATTGGCGGTTTAGGTAAACGTAAAAATGGAAAAATTATATAAGAAATAGTTAAAATAGTAATGAATAGAAAAAACAAGATAAGTGTATACTCGATTTTCCGTGCTTTTTTTAAAAAATTCGGAATTAAAAGATTGCTATTGAAATAAAATAGGAAAATAAATAACGCGTGATTTATGAGCAAATGAATATCCAAAAAAAAGTTTGGATTCATACTTTTATGAACAGCATGAATACCACGGGGATCTACAAATGGTACTAGATAAAACGCTAACCAAAAAATTACGTGTAATAAGAATAAAAAAAAGGCCGCGGTGTTTTTTAACATATTCTATGATATTGTAAAAAAAAATAGCAAACTAATAGTTTGCTATTTTTTCAACTTAATTATTCTTTTTCTTTTTCTTTTTTCCTTTTTTAGATTCTTTTTTCTCCATTTTTAAATTTTCTATAGGAGAGAGCAACTTTTGCTCTGCTAAATCTGGGTCAAAATCCATCCCTCTAACAAAACCTTCTGTTCTTCGATTGAGGGCATGAAGTTTTTCAAATGTTAAAGGATCTTTAGTTTTAAATTGATTTATATATTTTTCATTTAAAAGCATTGCTTTTCCTCGATCATCAATCCATTTTACAGGTTCTTTTTCACCTTTACCTACAGGTATCAATCGACGAATATCAATCCCTTTTTCTTCTACTAAATACTGAACACATTCACGCGCTCTATTATTGGAGAGTTTTAAATTGAATTCATCATTACCTCTACAATCGGTATGCGAACTTAATTCCAAAATCATTTTAGGATACTTCATCAATACATCATATACAAAGTTTAACGAATCCTTAGAACTAATTGTTGAATCTTGTAATAATTCCCATTTACCGAAGGCATATCGCACCTCTGGAATTCGAATTTTTTCTTCCGGTATAAGTAAAGGAACATCTATAATGAAGTTTTGATCATACCTTAAACCACGTGTGGTGAATTGGGTTTCGCTTTTATTCTTTTCTGCACCAACACGATACGTTAAAATTGTATAATCTGTATTTTCTTTAATTACTCGTTCTCCATTTGCTTTTGTTTCAAAAAAGATAACTCCTTTTTTATCTGTAAAACCTTCCACTTTTGAACTATCTGAACCAATAATTACGACTTTAACATTTCCGATTTTCTTTTCAATTTGGCCTAGTTTACTAACAATTATTTTTATATCGTAATTGTTTGGAGGTAATTTATATTTATATAAATCTACCTTAAAGGTATTACCTAAACCTATTTTTCTTTCTGAGGTTAAGTATCCTTCCGATTCATTAATTTCAACTAATCCATAATCATTTGCTTCCGAGTTTCTTGGATAGCCTATATTTTCCGGTTTTTCCCACATAATCTTTCCACTAACAGAACTTTTAGTAGCCTTAAAAATATCCAAAGCCCCTAATCCAGGTCTAGCATCCGAAGAGAAATATAAATCTTCATATGCATTGAAAGTAGGAAACATTTCATTCCCAGCGGTATTAATTTCCGGACCTAAATTTACGGGCGGAGACCAAATATCTGCTTTTTTAGAGTAAGTAGAATACCACAAATCTTTACCTCCAAAACCGCCAGGAAGTTCGGCAACAAAAAGTAATATATTTCCATCCGCAGAAACACATGGTTGCCCAATCGAAACAGAATCAGCATTTTTCAAAGGTAATTTAATCGGTTCAGCCCAATCTTTTCCTCGAAGTTCAGACATCCAAATTTCGCAACCTAAATTTTTATTTTTTTCATATGGACAACGCGTAAAAAACATTTTTTTGAATTTACTATCAAAACATACCGTCCCTTCATTGAATTCAGTATTTATTTTTTCACCAGGCAATAAAATAGGTTCACCGAAATTACCTTTTTTATCGATTTGGGAAATCCAAATATCCATGTGTGGTTCTCCAGTTCTAGGATCTATTTCACCTGACATTGGACTTGTTCGATTGGAACTAAATACAAGGGAAGTTTTCTTTTTATCCGCAAAAACTGGCGACATATCAAAACCTTCTTTATTTAAAATTGAAATATTAGTCACTAAATGATTTGTTTTTTTCGCCATGAGTTTGGTTGCTTCCTTACAAGCTACGAGACCTGCATCTGCACGTGAATCATTAGGAGCTAAAGCTTTAAA
>CANHRS010000086.1 GCA_947463445.1 Flavobacteriia bacterium
CATTTAAACGAGGTAGTCTTTATGGGTTTATGAACCATAAAGGTTTAGAGATTTACCAACCCCAATATGAATCTTTGAATCTATTTAGTGAAGGTTTAGCGCTAGCCATGAAAAATGGCCAATATGGTTATGTAGATAAATTAAACAATATTGTAATTCCTTTTCAGTATGATTTTGCATCCGATTTTGTTGCTGGTCGAGCTATTGTAGAGATTGGAGGGAAATCTGGTGTAATTGATCGTTCGGGAAAATATATTCTTCCGTTAGAATTTATTGATTTAGGTCAATATTCAGAAGGGTTAATTTATGGAAGTAAAGACTCGTTATATGGGTACTACGATATGTTTGGGGTAAAGAGAATACAAGAAAAATTCACAGATGTTTTTCCTTTCTTAAATGGAAAGGCAAAGGTTGTTATTAATTCTAAACAAGGTATTATAGATTCTTTAGGTAAATTTATTGTTGAACCAATACATAAAGAAGTATTTTATTTTTCAGATTCCCTATTGGTTTATAGAGATAGTTCATTATATGGTATAAAAACTGTTACGAATAAGATTATTGTAAAACCAATATATAGTTTTATTTCTCCAATTCACTATGGAAGATCCATAGTTATCTTAAATAATAAATTAGGGTATATTAATGAATTTGGAATTAAATGTATTAAACCGATATACGACGTAATTCCGAATTATTTACAGATTTGTGCTTTCCACGAAAATTACGCCAAAGTTAGAATTAAAGGGAAATTTGGTGTAATCGATAAATCAGGAAATTATATTCTAAATCCAGAGTATTCAGGTCTTGGTGAAATTGCTAAGATTATTGCTTACAACAAAGGAAAGCAATGGGGATATATGAATATGGTAGATAAAACAACAACTATACTTCCTTTATTTGATTTTGCTTCTAGTTTTCATTTCGGTTTAGCTATTGTGGAAGTTAAAGGCTTACAAGGTGTAATCAATGAGAAAGCAAAATGGATAATTCCTACAATATTCACTAGTATTAAATTAATAGCAGAAAATTTTTATTTAGTTTATAACGGCGCAAAATATGGATTGTATTCATTATCAGGTGAACAATTAATACCTCTTGAATATGACCAAATTAGATCAATTTCTAATGATTTACTAGTTTTAAATAAAGGAGATGACTTTTATTATTATCATTTAATTGAGTATAAATTAATTAGTCAATCTAAAGAAAATGAATAGTTTTTTGCACTTAATTGACAAATATAAATTTAGCATATTAGCAGTTTTTGTGCTTTACATAGGTATTTTTATGTATTTACAAATTTCTTCATTTGAAAAATCATATTACATAGAAGGTTGGTTTTCCGATAAAAAAGTAAAACACGACGAAATTATGTTGGAAATTCAGAAAGATAATGTGGAGATACAACAAGAATTTTCATCCAATGTAAAAAACATTGTACGAGATCAAAACGATACGAGACAAAAATCAAACGATAAATGGACAGAGGAAAAACCGGCTAAAGAGTCTTCAAATGAGTCAACTCGAACTTCTAAAGATATAGAACAATCAATAAAAGCTTTAGAAAAACAATTTTTCAATGAAACCGGTGGAGAGGAAAAACGAAAAAAAATCATTGAAGAAAAAAATAATAAATTAGAAAAGAATAGTGAAAACAAGAAGTCATCAAATACCACAGTAACTAAATCCGGCGGTGATAAAGTTTATGGTGGTAATGTAATGGTGAATTGGATTTTAAGTAATAGAGACCCACACCAAAACGACCCATACTTTGTTAGAAACCCTGGTTATACCTGTGGTGATAAAACATCAGGATTAGTTACAATAAAAATCAAAGTAGATCAATCCGGAAAAGTTGTAGATGCTAATTACATCGCACAAGCCAGTAACTCTGCTAGTCCATGTATGATAGAACAAGCCAAAAAATATGCTTTAATGTCGAGATTTAATTATTCAAATACTGCGGCCTCTCTTCAAGAAGGAACAATAAGATATACATTTGTTTCTCAATAAAAGTCTGACTATTTGCTATTCCAAAAGAAAATAAATAATTAATTTAACCAAAAAAAAGAATAATATGAGTAAGTATCCATGGACAAAAATCAAAGATTATACTGACATACGTTTTGAATTATTAGATGGTATAGCTAAAATTACAATCAATCGTCCAAAGGTATATAATGCTTTTAGACCTGAGACAAATTTAGAAATGATTGACGCAATGAATATTGCACAAGAACGTCAAGACATCGGAGTAATTGTGTTGACTGGAGAGGGTGATAAGGCTTTCTGTTCTGGAGGTGATCAAAACGTAAAAGGTGTTGGAGGTTATATCGGAACGGATGGTGTGCCTCGTTTGAATGTATTGGATTTACATAAATTAATTCGATCCATACCTAAACCTGTCATTGCTATGGTAAATGGATATGCAATCGGTGGAGGACATGTACTTCACGTTGTGTGCGACTTAACCATTGCTTCTGAAAATGCACGTTTCGGTCAAACTGGACCTAAGGTTGGCAGTTTCGATGCTGGATTCGGATCCAGTTATCTTGCTAGACATGTTGGACAAAAAAAAGCACGTGAGATTTGGTTTTTATGTGAGCAATATACTGCAGATGAAGCAGAAAAAATGGGAATGGTAAATAAAGTAGTTCCTTTTGAAGATCTTGAAGAGACAACTATACAATGGTGTAAAACTATTTTATCACGAAGTCCAATGGCAATCCGAATGATCAAAAGAGGATTAAATGCAGAGTTAGATGGACAACGTGGACTTATGGAATTTGCAGGAGATGCAACATTAATGTATTACTTAATGGAAGAAGCTCAAGAAGGAAAACACGCTTTTTTAGAAAAAAGACAACCTAACTTTCAACAATTTCCAAAATTCCCTTGAATCTATGCGTTTAACAATTGTAAGTATATTTCTTCTTACACTCGTTTTTACTGCTTGTAAAGAAGAAAATGATCCTAAAGCTGAATTATTTTTTAAACAAGGAACAAAGGCGTTAGAATTAGATGAGTTTGAAAATGCTTTATTAAAATTTAGGTCCTCACTTGAATACAAATCGGACGAATCTTTACAAGCTAGTATTTACAGAAATATGTCGATAGCTTATCAAAATTTAAATCAAATTGATTCAGCTAGTATGTATTCACAAAAAGGGTATGAAGTTGCACCTTCTGACTCTTATATTTTTTATATTAATCGTGCCGAATACAATTTATTTAACAATAATGTTAATAAATCTATTAAGGATTTAAAACTTGCTAAATCCTTAAATCCATATCAAATGGAAGTATACCATACCTTGTGTTTAATTTATTCAGGGGAGTATGGAGATGCTTATTTTGATCCAATTCTAGCAGAGTTATATGCGAAAAAATCATTTAAAATGAAACCTTCAAATACAACTAAAGAACAACTAGGTTCCGTTTATTTTCAGAATGAAAAATACAAAGAAGCTGTTAGAATTTTTAATGATCTATACAGAAAGAATCCATCAAATAAAAAAATAGAATTTTATTTAGGTCAATGTTTATATTTTGCAGGGGATGAAAAAATAGGGGAGAACCATATGCAATCTGCTGCTGAACGAGATGAAGCATGTAAATTGATGTATGATGAAATTTTTGATATTGGACAAAATATTGAATAATTTATACATATTATTTTTTTTAAAATTGTATATTTATTTGAACATAATTAGAAATAATGAGCAAAATAATAATTGGTAGAAAAGATAAAATAGATATACCTACATTATCCATTGAAAATATTTCTGTAAAAATTGATAGTGGAGCTTATTCAAGTTCAATTCATTGTAGTTCAATTGAATTAGTTACTACAAGCAAAGAAAGCCTATTAGAAGTAATTTTCTTAGATGAAAACAATAGTAATTTTACAGGTAAAATACATAGTTTTAAAAATTTCAGAAAAAAGAAAGTTAAAAGTTCTACAGGGGATGAACAAGAACGTTTTTTTATACAATTACCTATCATTTTATTTAACCAAGAATTCTTAACGGACTTTTCATTAACAAGAAGAAATGGTTTACGTAATCCTATTTTATTAGGTAGAAAACTTACAAGTAATCATTTCGTTATTGATACTTGTATGACTAATATATCCTACAAACTCAAAAAAAAAATTACTTAACCTAAATTAATGTACTAAAAATTAACAACATGAAAATTGCCATTTTATCTCGTAATTCCAATTTATATTCTACTAGGAGATTAGTAGAAGCAGCAATAGAGAGAGGACACGAGGCACATGTAATAAATCATCTAAAATGTAACCTTGAAATTGAACAAAAAGGTCCTTCAATTTTTTATTTAGATAAATACCTAGAAGAGTATGATGCTGTTATCCCTAGAATTGGTGCATCCGTTACTTTTTATGGGACTGCTGTTATTCGTCAATTTGAAATGATGGATGTTTTTTCAGCTGTGAGCTCAAGAGGTATAGTCCACTCAAGAGATAAATTAAGATGTCTTCAGGTTTTATCAAAAGAGGGGATAGGGCTACCTAAAACAGTATTCACCAATTATTCACGAAATGTAGAACATGTCGTTGAATCTGCAGGCGGTGCACCTGTTGTTTTAAAATTATTGGAAGGTACGCAAGGGTTAGGAGTCGTTCTAGCTGAAAATCAAAATGCTGCACAATCAGTATTAGAAGCGTTTAACGGCCTTAAGGCGCGCGTAATCGTACAAGAATTTATTAAAGAAGCTAAAGGTGCAGATATTCGTGCTTTTGTTGTCGATGGTGAAGTAGTAGGCGCCATGAAAAGACAGGGTAAAGAAGGAGAATTTCGTTCTAATTTACACAGGGGTGGGTCATCTAGAATTATCGAATTAAGTGAGGAAGAGAGAGATGTTGCAATTCGTGCTGCAAAAGCAGTTGGTTTAGGTATTGCTGGTGTAGATATGCTTCAATCTGAAAGAGGTCCATTGGTATTAGAAGTAAACTCTTCTCCAGGATTAGAAGGAATTGAAAAAACAACTGGTGAAAATATCGCAGGTAAAATAATTCAATTTCTTGAAAAAAACGTTTAAAAACAGCTAAATTAAGGTGAGAAAAATTGTCATACTAGGAAAGGAAATTTTACCAGGTAAATCGGAGGAATTAAATCTAGATGTCGCTCATTTACATACTAGTACTCCTATTCAGGTTCCTGTAATTGTAAGTAGGGGGATGGAAGAGGGACCAGTTCTACTTTTAATGGCAGGAATGCATGGTGATGAAATTAACGGTATGGAAATTATCCGTCGTGTCATTCATAAAGGTTGGCACAAACCTACTAAAGGAACAGTTATTTGTATTCCAATTTTTAACATTTTTGGCTTTCTAAATGTTTCGCGAGAGTTACCTGATGGACGAGATTTAAATAGATCTTTTCCAGGTTCTAAAAATGGTTCTCTAGCAAGTCAGTTTGCTTACCATTTTATGAAAGAGATAGCACCAATCACTGATTACATACTAGATTTTCATACAGGAGCATCTCAAAGAAGTAATTTTCCCCAAATTAGATGTGTTTTTAAAGATGAAGAAAGTATACGGTTAGCAAAAATATTTAATGCACCATTCATCATTCATTCTTCCCATATTAGTAAAACAATTCGTGAAGCAATGCATCGTAGAGGTAAACATATTTTGCTTTTCGAAGGTGGTAAAACAAATTCCATCGATGAATTCATCATCCATGAAGGGTTGGAAGGAATAAAAAGAATGATGAACGCTCTTGATTTACGCCATTTTAAACTAGATAAAAACGAACATTCCTCGATATTGATAAAAGCAACTAAATGGCTAAGAGCTAGTCATTCAGGAATGTTTTTACCAGTAATTAAAAATGGTACACGCGTTAGTGAAGGAACTGTTTTAGGCTTAATTACGGATCCTTTTGGTAAAATAGAAAGAAAGGTAAAATCAACTATCGATGGTTATGTTTTTTGCGTAAATGAAGCTCCAATTGTTAATAAAGGAGATGCAATCTTTAATATAGGTTCCCCAAAAGAAATGCGACATGAAGGAGTAATTCATCAGTCGATTATCGATTAATTTTATATTAGTTCGCAACTAAATCAAACAATTTACGTTGTATGAAAAAGTGTAAACTATAACAAAACGTTAACAATACCTTTCATTTAATTTAAAAATTGCAAAATTAAATTTGGTATTGCCGGTTTTTTCGTTGTACCTTTGCACTCAATTTTTCGGGTTCATTCTAAAAAAGAAAGTTAGTAAACATGAGACAACTTAAAATTACCAAGTCGATTACAAATCGCGAAAGTCAATCTTTAGACAAATATTTACAAGATATTGGTAAAGAGGAGTTAATAACTGCAGAAGAAGAAGTAGAGTTAGCTCGTAAGATAAAACAGGGAGATCAACGTTCTTTAGAGAAATTAACTCGAGCAAATTTACGTTTTGTGGTTTCTGTTGCTAAACAGTATCAAAATCAAGGATTAACATTACCAGATTTAATTAATGAAGGTAACTTAGGACTTATTAAAGCTGCTCAAAAGTTTGATGAAACACGTGGATTCAAATTCATTTCTTATGCTGTTTGGTGGATTAGGCAGTCTATCTTACAAGCTTTAGCTGAGCAAGCACGTATAGTTCGATTACCGCTTAATCAAGTTGGATCTTTAAACAAAATCAATAAAGCATTTTCGAAATTAGAGCAAGAATTTGAAAGACAACCATCTGCAGAAGAATTAGCGGAAGCGTTGGAAGTTCCAGAAGATAAAATCAAGGAAAGTTTGAATGTTTCTGGTCGTCATGTATCCATGGATGCACCTTTATCAACATCTGAAGATGGTGGTACTTTAATGGATGTAATGGCTAATGCAGATTCTCCTAAAGCGGATCACGCGTTAATGGCTGAATCTTTACAAAAAGAAATTGAACGATCGTTAAGCACATTAACTGATAAAGAAAGAGAAATTATTCGTTTGTTTTTTGGAATAGGAATGAACCATGGTTTAACTTTAGAAGAAATTGGCGCAAAATTCAATTTAACTAGAGAAAGAGTAAGACAAATCAAAGAAAAAGCAATTCGAAGATTACGTCATACGTCTCGCAATAAATTATTAAAATCTTATTTAGGATAATATTTACGGCTGCAACTTTTAGGAGTACAGCCGTTTTTTTTTGTTTATATATTAATTTTCAATTTTAACACATGGAATCTGCTGTAGGTTACGAAAAAGAATTAAATGCACATGTTCAAAAAGAACGTGCTGCTGTAGTATTAGCCAGTAAAACTGGTGAATTGCTTTATGATAAAGGAATAGAACTAGTTTTATACAGAAATCACTTGTTGGATAGAACAGTTTCTGAAATTTTAAATTTACATGACTATTCAAAAAATGTAGTTGAAAAACCAGTAGATGTTTTTACAACTTCTGAATTAGCTTCTGAAATTTATAGTATGCATTTAGCACCTGCTAAATTGGATATCGGTAAACTTGCTACTGAGTGGATCGCTGAACAAGCGAATTTTGAAAGCAAACGTGCTTTTTTAGATAGTAAATTAGCTGGATTCGATTTCGTTACAGCTGGTGGTTTGGAACCAAGAGATGTAGTATTGTATGGTTTTGGTCGAATTGGTCGTTTGGCTGCTCGTGAATTAATTAAACAAGCAGGTAAAGGACAACAATTGCGTTTACGTGCAATTGTAACACGTGGAGCTACAGACAAAGATATTATCAAGCGTGCATCTTTATTAAGAACAGATTCTGTACACGGTGCTTTCAAAGGAACTGTTGAACCAGATTTAGAGCGCAGAGCTTTAATCATAAACGGTCAGGTAGTTCAAATGATTGATGCTTCTAACCCAGAAGATATCGATTATACTGCATACGGTATTGATAATGCATTGGTTATTGATAACACTGGTGTTTTCACAGATAGAACAGCATTATCAAGACATTTAACTTCAAAAGGGGTTTCTAAAGTATTGTTAACTGCACCAGGGAAGGAAATTCCAAATGTTGTATACGGAATCAACCAAGGAGATTTGGATTTAGAAAATGAAAACATTTTTTCTGCTGCTTCTTGTACTACAAATGCAATTTCTCCTGTTCTAAAAGTAATTCATGAAAAATTAGGAGTTGTTAAAGGACATATCGAAACAGTTCACGCGTATACAAACGACCAAAATCTTTTAGATAATATGCATAAGAGTTCTAGAAGAGGACGTTCTGCAGCTATTAACATGGTAATTACATCAACAGGCGCTGGTGCGGCTGTAACGAAAGTTATTCCAGGATTAAAAGATAAGTTAACTGCCAATGCAGTTCGTGTACCAACTCCAAACGGTTCACTTGCTATTCTAAATTTAAATATTGAGAAAAAAACTACTGTAGAGGAAGTTAATTCAATTCTTAAAGATGCTGCATTAAATGGAGATTTAGTTAATCAAATATACTATTCATTTGATCCTGAATTAGTCTCTTCAGATATTATTGGTAATACTTGTTGTTCTGTTTATGACTCAAAAGCAACTATCGTTTCTCCAGATGCAGAAAACATTGTATTGTATGCATGGTACGATAATGAATTTGGTTATACAAAACAAGTTATTCGTTTAGCAAAATATGTAACAAAAGTGCAACGTAAAATTTATTATTAAGTAACGATTAATTTAAACTTTTGAACGAGGCTGTCTTAAATAATTTAGGACAGCCTCTATTTTTTTTATAAAGTATTTTTATCACTACTGTCCGATAAAAATAGAAATTAATCGATTTACATCCTAGAAGTATTGATTTTACTACGTTGATTCCTGATTTTTAAAAGTAAGCCCCCCCCTTA
>CANHRS010000087.1 GCA_947463445.1 Flavobacteriia bacterium
ACGCTTAGATATATTACAAGTGCAGTTTTAGACAAAAATTATAATGGCTATACTGTAGATGTTAGAGATCATATTCAGCAAGTTGTATCAGGAAAAAGACAAAAAAATCCATTGTATTTTTCGCCTAAATTTTTTAGTTTGAGCGCAGAAAGAGTTCATTTTAAAGGTCCTAATACTAGTGGGGCTGATAAACCAAGATTGTTAATTAAATATTCATCGTTTTAAATTTCAAGTATATGTGTGGAATTGTAGCTTATATCGGAAAGAAAGAAGCATATCCAGTGTTAATTAAAGGGTTAACTCGTTTGGAGTACAGAGGGTACGATAGTGCAGGGATAGCTTTATTAGATGGAGAGTCACTCAATTTATACAAAAAGCAAGGTAAGGTAGCTAATCTAGTTGCGTTTGCAGATGGTGAGAACATTCATGGTAATATTGGTATTGGTCATACAAGATGGGCAACCCATGGAGAACCAAATGATATCAATTCACATCCTCACTTTTCAATGGATAAGCGTATTGCAGTAATCCACAATGGAATTATTGAGAATTATGATACATTAAAAAAAGAATTAATTACACGTGGATACAATTTCAAGAGTGAAACAGATACAGAAGTATTAGTTCATTTAATCGATGATATTCAAAAAACTGAGAAAAGTACGCTTGTTGAGGCTGTCAGACAAGCTTTACAAAGTGTTGTTGGTGCATATGCATTAGTTGTAATATCAGTAGATAATCCAACACAACTAATTGCTGCGAGAAAAAGTAGTCCTTTAGTGGTTGGGATTGGAGAGGATAATGAGTTTTTCTTAGCTTCTGATGCAACGCCTATTGTAGAGTATACAAACCAAGTAGTTTATTTGAATGATGAAGAAATTGCAGTGGTAGATATTAACGAAGGTTTACGTATCACAAATATTAATAATCAAGAGAAAACACCATATATTCAAGAATTAGAACTTCATTTAGAAGCTTTAGAAAAAGGAGGGTATGAGCATTTCATGATGAAAGAGATTTTTGAACAACCTAGATCGATACACGATTGCTTTAGAGGTCGTTTAAATGCTGCTGAAGGTTTTGTTTCTTTAGGTGGATTAAAAGACTTTGAAAATCGAATTTTAAATGCTAAGCGTATTGTTTTTGTTGCTTGTGGAACATCTTGGCACGCATGTCAAGTTGGGGAGTATTTGATTGAAGATCTAGCGCGAATTAACGTAGAAGTTGAATATGCAAGTGAGTTTAGGTATCGTAACCCGATTATTGGTGAAGGAGATGTAGTTATTGCTGTTTCCCAATCTGGTGAAACTGCAGATACTCTTGCTGCATTAGAAATTGCAAAATCAAGAGGTGCTACTATTTTTGGTATTTGTAATGTAGTAGGATCCTCTATTTCTCGTATTACAGATGCTGGATCGTATACTCATGCAGGACCTGAAATAGGTGTCGCATCTACAAAAGCGTTTACTGCGCAAGTTACAGTTCTTACTTTGTTAGCACTTCGTTTAGCATCTAAGAAAGATTCTTTGAGTAGAATTCGTTTTAGAACCTTACTTTCCGAATTAGAAGCGATACCAGAAAAAATCAAACGTGTTTTAGAGAAAGATGCAATTATCAAAGATATTGCAGCACATTATAAAGACTCTGCAAATGCATTGTACTTGGGTAGAGGAAGCTCTTTTCCTGTTGCTTTAGAAGGTGCTTTAAAATTAAAGGAGATTTCTTATATACATGCGGAGGGGTATCCTGCAGCTGAGATGAAACATGGACCAATTGCCTTAATCGATGCTGAAATGCCTGTTTTTGTTATTGCAACAAAGGGAACTTCTTATGAAAAAGTGGTAAGTAATATTCAAGAAGTTAAAGCACGTAAGGGTAAAATTGTTGCTATCGTAACAGAAGGAGATGTGCAAGTGAAAGCAATGGCAGATCATGTTATTGAAATTCCGGATACAGATGAACATTTAGTTCCTTTATTAGCAACCGTTCCTTTACAATTACTTTCTTATCACATTGCAGTTATGCGTGGTTGTAATGTAGATCAACCAAGAAATTTAGCGAAATCAGTAACGGTAGAGTAAAGAAATAAAAGTTGAAAGTTAAAAGCGAAAAAGCGGCTAATCAATATTGATTAGCCGCTTTTTATTTAAGTAAAAATAACTTTCTACTCAATCTCTTTCTTTTAACCAGGATGTTACAGCTGGGGATAATTCTTTTTGTGATTTACCACCTACAAATACTCCAATATGGCCTCCTTCAAACTTATAAATACTTTTATCTTTAGAACCTACATAATCATTTAAAGGAATTGTCGAAGATGGCGGTACTAAATGATCATGTACAGCATAAATATTCATGAGTGGCATGGTCAAGTTTTTTAAATCCACTTTTTGATTGCCAACAATTAGTTCTCCTTTGATTAATTTATTTTGTTGGTATAAATCTTCCATAAATTGTAAGAAACAAGAGCCTGCTTGATCTGGACTTTCAGCTATCCATTTTTCCATACGTAGGAAGTTTAACAATTTTGTTTTGTCTTCCATTGCATTTAGTAAACCCGTTGATTTTTGAACTTTCATCATCGGTTTAAGCATATCAAATCCATCATTTAAAAAAGATCCAGGTACTAATCCATCAAATCCATCGACCAAGCTTTTAAAGTCCATGTCTTTACTCCATCTAAATAATAAACCGTCATTTGGTTCAAAGTCAATTGGAGTAACATGCGTAACTAGATTTTTTATTTTTTCAGGATGAAGTGCAGAATAAATTACACTAAATGTTCCACCTTGACATATACTCAAAATGTTAATTTTAGCAACTTTGTTTTCAGCTCTAACAAAATCAACACAATTATTGATATATCCATTGATATAATCATCCATAGAAAGATATTTATCCATTTTGGTAGGTTTGCCCCAATCAATAAGATATACATCTAATCCAGCATCAAGTAAATTTTTTATATAACTTCTATCTGGTTGTAAGTCTAGCATTTGGTAAGTATTTACCAACGCATAAACGATAAGTACAGGCGTTTTGTACGAAGATTTTGTTGATCTAGAATAACGATAAAGTGTTAGTTTATCTTCTTTATAAACAACCTCTTTGGGGGTAGATGCAATATCCACTTCTTTTATTTCAGAAAGATTTTCAAATCCTTTTAAGATTTTAGAAGTATTGTCCGATAATTCGTGGAGTAAATTTGCTTGGTTTAAATGCATAACTTGTTTTTTTGGCTAAAAAAAAGGGAAACCTAAATTTCCCTTTTCATGTAATGTGTAAAAAAATTAAACTGTAGTAACTTTCTTAGCAGTTGTTGTAGCTTTTGGTGCAACAACTTTCTCCGTTGTATTTACTTTGTTTTCTAAATTTTTGATTGTTTTCTTTAAATCATGAATAGTTTGATATAATTCATTCAATTCAGATTTAACAACTAACGGTAATGCTTCAATTTTGTTTTCGAATTGGTATTCAAGATTTTTTTTGATATCCAAAGACAACGTTGTTAATTCACCTTTAAGTTTTGAAAACTCTTCAGTAGCAAATAATTTTGTGTAATGTTTTTCATTTAAGCTAACCCATTCATTGAAAAATGGTTGGAAGCTAGAAGTGAACGTAGTATCTTTTGCTTTTTCAGTAACTAAGTTAGCAGCATCTTTTGCTACATTTTGTCCAGTTGTGTAAAGCAAGTATTGTAACTCAGCTAATTTAGTACTGTATACAGATGCTTTGTCAATTGCAGTGATTGCTAACTCAATATTTTCTTTTTCTTTAGTGTTAGAAACCAATTTCATTAACGGTGCAAACAAATCAGAGTAAGAACTGTTAACAGTGTTAAAAGTGTGGTTAAATTTAGCGAAGTCTCCAGAAATTAAATGTGGAAATTTTTCAGTAAAAGTACTCCAATATGTTTGGAATTCTTTGTTTGTGCTTTTTTGTGTTTCAAAGAAATCTTGTACATACTTTGTATTATTTTCCAACATTGAGTTTAGATTGTTAGTTGGAAAGAAGTTTTGAAACAATTCTTCCGTAATTTTTTTGTAGTGCGTTGGTTCAAAAACTTGTTTGATAGTATCTACAGAGAAATTATTTGTGTTAAAAGCACTGAATAATGGTTGGTAAAACTCTTGTAATTTATAGTACAATGTATTTGTATTCAATGCATTTTTAAATAAATCTACATTGAAAGTATCTTTAGGCATAGTTTTAGTTAAAGACTCAAAAGTAGCATTTAACGTTTTCGTCCAAGATTCAAACAAAGTATTCCATGTAGTATTTGCATGTAATAAATGCTCATTAGTTTCAGTAGTAGTTTTTCCAAAACTAGAAAGAGAATTGTACAAATTTAAATTAAAGTCAGTCGCTTTTTTTATAGCATCTAATTGATTTGTATAAATGTTTTTATAAAAATCTTCTGCTCTTTCAGTAGTGTAGTTGGTAGTGAAAGGCACATCTAATTTACTATCTGTAGCCAAATTTTTGTAAATTGACATTTGAGATTCCCACCAATTTTTGTAAATTTCAGTAGATTTTTCGAAAGCATTTTCAGATTTCAAAGCTTCTTGAAATTTAGTAGCTGTTTCAACAAAAGAGTTCATTGCTTTTGTTTGTGTTTCAACAACAGTGTCTAATATTTGTTTTGTGTTATTCATATGATTTTTTCTTTATTTTTTAAGTTATCTGTACAAATTTCAACCATTTAAATGGAATTACCAAAAAAAGTTGCTATAAATTTTGAAAATGTTGGTAATTATTTACATATACAGTCCGCCATTGATATTTAAGCATTGTCCTGTTATGTAAGGAGCGTCTATTAAGAATGCAACTCCTTTAGCAATATCAGAAGGTGAACCTAGTGATGCAGCAGGTATTTTAGCAACAATCGAAGCAAGAACTTCTGTGGGCATAGCAGCAACCATTTCGGTTTTAATAAAACCTGGACAAATACAATTGACAGTTATCCCATATTTGGCGGTTTCTAAAGCTAGGGATTTAGAGAATCCGATAAGTCCTGCTTTTGCTGCAGCGTAATTTGTTTGACCAAATCCTCCTGATTGTCCAATAACTGAGCTTATGTTTATTATTCTCCCATATTTTTGCTCAATCATTTTGTGAATCGCTAATTGAGAAGTGTTGTATGCACTGGATAAATTCGTGTTTATTACTTCATCCCATTCTGTTTTTTGCATTTTACGAAACGATTTGTCACGTGTTATCCCAGCGTTATTCACAAGAATATCGACTTGCCCGTAAGCCGTTTCTATTTCTCGAAATAAACGCTCACTTTCTTCTGGTATTGCAATGTTTGCTTGAATTGCAATTGCATTACCTCCTTGTTTTTTAATTTGGTCTACAATCGCATTCGCTTCATCTACTTTTGTATTATAGTTAACAATTACATTGAATTTTTGCGTTCCTAATTCTAATGAAATTGCTGCGCCGATCCCTCGAGATCCACCCGTAACTAAAACAGTCTTCGTTGTGTTATTAAGATCCATAATTCAAAGTTTTATTTGGTGAAACATGTTTGTTTTTCTTTTTAAAAGTTACATATAAATATTCAATTTTATCTATATCATTCTTTCTTTTTTATTTGTAACTTTCCAATTCGTATTAAATACTGAATTATGAGTGAAAAGTTACATACAAATCAAACATTTTCAACTGATTTCTCATTTAGTCAACAAGATGTTGCTGATTTTGCACGCGTGACTGGAGATAATAATCCTGTGCATTTAGATGAGGATTTTGCTTCTAAAACGATTTTCAAAACTCGAATTATGCATGGTATGTTAGGAGCATGTGTCTTTTCAAAAGTATTTGGAACTATGTTTCCTGGAGAAGGTACAATCTACTTAAGTCAGTCCGTTAACTTTTTAAAACCTATGTATGTAGATACATTTTATGATGCTCAATTTGAAGTTTTGGAGATATTTGATAAAAATCGTGCGCGTATTTCTACTTCTATTCTTACAAAAGAAGGAAAAAAAGTGGTAGTCGGCGAGGCTGTAGTTATGAATATTGAAAAAATAAGTACGTGATTTGTAGTTCGGAAGATGCTAAATCGATTTATTTTGAAGAAGTTGGAAATCTAACTTCGGATAAGTGTCTTGTTTTTTTAAATGGGCTTTCGCAAACCACGATTGCCTGGGGATTTATGCTGCCTTATTTTGAGCAAACGCATCGAATTATAGTGTTAGATTTTATATTTCAAGGTCAATCTGAAAAATCTGGTGATGTACGTGATTTTGATCAACATGCGCGAGATGTGCTAGCTGTTTTGAATTCACTTTCTATTGAAAAAGCAACTTTTATTGGTTTATCCTATGGAAGTTTGGTTGCGCAACATTTAGGTGTAAATCATCCGCAAAGAGTGGATAAATTATGCTTTATGTCTACGTTTGCACACAAAACACCGTATTATGAGGCTGTAGAATTATCTTGGCGAAGAGCATTGGATTTTGGAGGTTACGGCTTAATGTTAGATGTAATGTTACCATTTGTTCTTGGTACTTCTTATTTTTCACACCCATTAATACCAATTGATATGTTTAAAGCAGCACGTAAAGATTTAGTAGATGCTACTGCGCTTGGTAAATTAATGGATGCAACACATGAACGTAAAGATTACCGTCCTAATTTAACTAAAATAAAAGCACCTACGCTTGTGATACATGGTCGACAGGATGCATTATTTGCCGTAGATCTTGGTAAATCGGTATCCGAACATATTGTCAAAAGTCAATTTGTAGTAATTGAAAATGCAGGACACACATTAAACTTAGAAGAAGTAAAACTAGTTTCAGAAACAATTATTAATTTTTTAAATGAATAAGATGAAAGTTGCTTTAATTACGGGAAGTACAAGCGGTATAGGACTCGGTATAGCAAAGGAATTTGCCAAAGCAGGTTATGCTATTGCTTTCAATGGCTTAGAAGAAAATGGTGCTGAAATTGCGTATGAAGTTGGTGAAACATTTAAAGTAAAAACCCATTTTTATGGTGCTGATTTACGAAATTCAGACCAATTATATCAAATGATTCTCGATGTTGAATCGAATTTTGGTCATATTGATGTATTAGTTAATAATGCTGGGATACAATTTGTTTCTCCTATTGAAGATTTTCCAGTGGATAAGTGGAATGCTATCATCGATATCAATATGAATTCTGTTTTTCATGCTTCAAAAGGTGTGTGGAAGGGAATGAAAACGAGAGGTTTTGGTAGGATTATCAATATTGCATCTGCACACGGTTTAGTTGCTTCTCCTTTTAAATCTGCTTATGTTACAGCAAAACATGGTGTTGTAGGGATGACGAAGACACTTGGTTTAGAAGGGGCGCCAGTTGGTATAACCGTAAATGCTATTTGTCCTGGTTATGTGAAAACACCATTGGTAGAAAAGCAAATTAAAGAACAAGCAATAGCACATGGAATTCCAGAAGAGGAAGTTGTTTCAAAAATAATGTTGGAAAAACATGCGGTAAAAGAATTTGTTACTGTGGAGGATTTAGGTAGTTTAGCTGTCTTTTTAGCATCTGAATCTGGAAAATTAATTACTGGTACCGCAATACCAGTTGATGGTGGTTGGACCGCACAATAAATAGTTATGAAAGAGAAACATGTAGGAGTTGCATTACAAGGAGGTGGAGCGCATGGTGCGTTTACCTGGGGTGTATTGGATCGTTTGTTAGAGGTAGATGAAATAGTTGCAGATGGTATGGTCGGAACAAGTGCTGGAGCTATTAACGCTGTAGTAACTGCATACGGGTTACATATAGGTGGTAAAGCAAAAGCGAAAGAGTTATTAGACCGACTTTGGAAGGATATTGCCCTCTCAGGTAATGTTATGTTTAAGCCTTCCTTTATGGATTCTATGTTTTCTAATGGAGATATGCATAATACTCCTGGTTACATGATGTTTAACGCGATGACTCAGTTTTTATCGCCTTATCAGATGAACCCAGCGAATATTAATCCTTTGCGTGAAATTCTGAATAATCTTGTTGATTTTGAAGAATTGAGAAGATATAACAAAAAGCGTTTATTTGTATGCGCTACAAATGTAAAAACAAATCGAGCAAAAGTCTTTTCGAATGCAGAAATGACAGTAGATGCAGTTTTAGCTTCTGCTTGTTTACCTTATTTATTTCAAGCTGTTGAAATTGATGGTGAGTTTTATTGGGATGGAGGATATATGGGGAATCCACCACTATTTCCACTTATTGAAAATACGGATATACACGATTTACTTTTAGTGAAAATTAATTCTATAAATATTAAAGAAGTACCTACTTCTGCACGTGATATTGAAGATAGGATTACAGAAATTTGTTTTAATAGTAGTTTAATTAACGAAATGAAATTAATTCATTACCGTAATGAATTGGTTCGTAAAGGAGTGGATTTACAAGACGGGAAACATGCTAGAGAGATTTTTGTCCATTCTATTTCTGCACATGAAGCATTGGGGCATATGAAACATTCCAGTAAAATGAATACATCTTGGGAGTTCTTGTTAGAATTGAAACAAAAAGGCAGAATTTATGCTGAAAAATGGTTGCAGGAAGAATACCATTTAGTAGGAGTTAA
>CANHRS010000088.1 GCA_947463445.1 Flavobacteriia bacterium
CTTCAAACGTATAAGCGTGGTCTCCATAATATCCTTCGAAATACGCGCCACAATCTACCGAAATAATATCTCCTTCGTTTAATGGATTGTTGCCAGGGATACCGTGTACTACTTGTTCATTGATGGAAATACATAAAGTATTTGGGAAATCGTATAACCCTAAGAATCCTGGAATCGCATTTTGAGAACGAATGTACTCTTCTGCAATTTTATCTAAATGCAGCGGAGTTACTCCCGGTTTGATTTCTGCAGCTATTATTCCTAGTGTTCTACTTACAATTTGTGCTGCTTCACGCATGATTTCGATTTCAGCGGCTGTCTTATAAAGTATTTGTTTACGATTGAAAATTCCCAATGTCTTTATTATTTACGGCATTCTAAAAAACACACTAACATCGTTGTTTTTAATTCAAAAATGCTCATTTACACTAGTAAACTCCGCTTTTTTCATTTTCAAACGCCTCGTTATTGAATTTTTTATTTTGCCTTAGTTAAATTTCTTGTTAAATACAAAAGGCTACCTCTTATGAGATAGCCTCTTTATCTTTTTGCTAAAGATTAAGCTAAAACAGCTTTTACTTTATCAGATGCTTCTTGTAATAAAACTGCTGAGTGAACATTTAATCCTGACTCATCAATTAATTTTTTCGCTTCCACCGCGTTTGTTCCTTGTAAACGAACGATGATTGGAACTGGAATAGATCCCATGTTTTTGTATGCATCCACTACACCTTGTGCAACACGGTCACAACGAACGATACCACCAAAGATATTGATTAAGATAGCTTTTACGTTAGGATCTTTCAAGATGATATGGAAAGCTTTCTCTACACGTTCTGCGTTAGCTGTTCCGCCCACGTCCAAGAAGTTCGCTGGGTTACCACCAGATAATTTAATAATATCCATTGTTGCCATCGCAAGACCAGCACCGTTAACCATACAAGCAACGTTACCATCTAATTTCACGAAGTTTAATCCTGCAGCATCTGCTTCTACTTCTGTTGGATCTTCTTCCGTGAAGTCACGCATAGCAGCGTAGTCTGGGTGTCTGAACAAAGAGTTACCATCTAATGTAACTTTTGCATCTACCGCAATAATTTTATTGTCAGAAGTTTTTAATACTGGGTTGATTTCAAACATTGCAGCATCACAACCTTCATAAGCGCTATATAAGTTCACAACAAATTTTGTCATTTGTTTGAACGCTTCACCAGATAAACCTAAGTTAAACGCGATTTTTCTAGCTTGGAATCCTTGGATACCAACTTTAGGATCGATTTCTTCTTTGAAAATCAAGTGAGGTGTGTTTTCAGAAACCGTTTCGATATCCATTCCACCTTCTGTAGAATACATGATAACGTTACGTCCTTTTTCTCTGTCTAATAATACAGACATATAGAATTCAGATACTTCACTCTCGCCTGGGTAGTAAACGTCTTCTGCTAACAATACTTTAGAAACTAATTTTCCTTTTCCATTTGTTTGAGCAGTTTCTAGGTGACCACCTAAAATACCTTTTACTTTTTCTTCTACATGGTCAATTCCTTTAGCAAGAACAACCCCGTTAGATCCAGTTTCAGCAACTAAGCCTTTTCCACGTCCACCTGCATGGATTTGTGCTTTAACAACGTACCAGCTTGTACCAGTTTCTTCTGTAAGTTTTTTAGCTGCAGCAACTGCATCTTCAACTTTTTCTACAACAACACCTCTTTGTATTGCTACACCGTACTTTGTAAGTATCGATTTACCTTGATATTCGTGTAAGTTCATAATCTGAATTTTGCTGTGTAAATGTATAGCTAATTGCTTAAATATTCAATGAAAAACTAAAAAATCTTACTTACATTCGTTTTATGGATTCAATCAAACTCGCGTATTACCCTTATCGACTTAATTTTAAGTATCCATTTCGTATTGCGCATACGGAAAGAACGGGTACAGATAACGTCTATGTTTTACTGACACAAGGTAAGTATCAGGCATGGGGAGAATGTGTATTTATTCCTTATTATACGGAGACTTTGGATACATTTAAAACCTTGATTAATTCTAGTGTTTTACCCGATAATACCGATGCGATTGGGGAGTATATCACCGATTTAAAAAGACGTTTTCCAACTAGTTATTTTTGTATAGGTGCGTTGGATATTGCCTTACATAATTTACGAACTGCTACTACAGGTCAGACGATAGCGCAACAGTATGGACTTTTGGAGAATGACAAAGCGACTTCTTACACTTTAGGTATTGCTTCGGATGCAGAAATGGAGCAGAAATTCTACGATCGTCCGGACATGCAGTACTATAAATTAAAAGTCAATCACGAAGAGATAGGTCGAATCGTAAACACCTTTCAACGCTTGACTTCGAAGCCATTTACGATTGATGCAAATCAAGGATTTACGGACCGGATGTTAGCCTTAGCGTGGAGTTACAAGCTCGCTGATTTAGGCGTAGAATATTTGGAGCAACCTTTTCATAAAGAAGATTTTGAGAGTCATTTGTGGTTAAAGAAACAAAGTCCCATTCCTATCATTGCGGATGAATCGTTTCAAAATTATGCCGATTTAGAAAAAGTAGTCAAATATTTCGATGGAATCAATTTGAAAGTCATGAAGTGCGGTGGAATTTCGGAGGGAGTTGCTGCTCTGCAACGTGCTAAAGAAATGGATTTAAAAAGTATAATTGGTTGCATGAGTGAGTCGAGTGTGGTGAGTAATGCAGCGAAGCAGATTTCGTCCCTTGCGGATTGGGTGGATTTGGATGGTCCGTTGTTGTTGACGAATGATTTGTTTGCAGAGAAAAGGAGTGTGGAGGAATTGTTGGAACGTTTGCAATAATTTATTGTCGATTGTAAAATTGAATTCGTTCCCGTTCAATTTCTGCAATTAGTTCCGATTCTGTAGGAAGATACGGCATGTATTTGGAAGCGAACAGTTGTTCTTTATCATTTAGAATGGAATATTTCGCGATGGTGTGATCTGTTTCTGTACAGAGTAATATTCCAATCGTCGGATTATCCGAAGCTTGTTTTTTGAGGTCGTCGTACATACGCACATACATATCTAATTGACCGATGTCTTGGTGGTTGAGTTTGGTTGTTTTTAATTCAATTAAGACAAAACATTTAAGAATGTAGTTGTAGAATACCAAGTCTATGAAAAAGTCACTAGTTTCTGTACGAATAAGTTGTTGACGCTCGACAAAAGCATACCCTTTTCCAAGTTCGAGAATGAATTTTTGTAGGTTGTCAATCAACGCTTTTTCCAACTCTTTTTCTGTGTATCCCAGGTTGATCGGTAGGTTTAAGAATTCTAGTACAGCAGGATTTTTGATGAATTCGAAAGAGTCATGTTGAAATTCTATTGTCTTTTGTTTCATTTCTTTTTGAACAATTTCTTTTTCGTGCGATGAAAGTAAACGTTGATAGTACAACGTTGAGATGTTTCGGTCAAGTGTTCGTACAGACCAATTTTGTTCCGCAGCTTCTTTGATGTACCATTGTTGAGCATCTTTGTTGGAAACTTTCAAAACCTTTTGAAAATGAGACCAACTCAATTTGGCGAACAGTGTTCGCCACTTTTGCTTAGAATTTTCATTATCATGTAAAAGAAAAATAAATGTAATATAAAACTGTCTATATTCTCTTAATGTTCTCTCCGAAAATCCTTTTCCGAATTCAGTAGTTAGTTCCTTGGACAACTTCTTGATAATTTCCTTTCCATATTCAGCCCTTTCCTTTCCGTCTTGTTCCTCTTCTACAATGCGTTTTCCAATATTCCAATAAGCTTCAACCATTGCGGTGTTGACTGCAGAATATGCTTTTTTACGTGCGTGTGCTAAAATTTCTTTAATTTCTACAATGTAGTTTGGGTTAGAGTTTGTAAGGGTCATTTTTTTATTTTTGATTATTTATTAATCTAATTTACGATTATTTATTAATTTTTACAATCGTTTTAAATATTTCCCTACCTTTATCCTAGAACCCTAATCAATGTCACAAACAATTCAATCCAACAAACGAAATCTGTGGATCATCACCGGAATTACGGTGTTAAATGCCATTGGTTTAACGATTGTATTACCGATTCTTCCTTTTCTGTTATCCGAGTATGTCTCAGAAAAACAAGTTGCTACGTATATGAGCGCCTTGGTTTCGGTGTTTGCCTTGTGTACATTTTTTGCGGCGCCGATTTTTGGTGCCTTGAGTGATCGCTTTGGTCGCAAGCGCATATTAATTTTGAGTTTGATAGGTTCTGCTATTGGGTATTTCTTACTTGGTATCGGTGGTGCTATTTGGGTGTTGTTTTTAGGGAGAATTATCGACGGACTTACGGCTGGAAATCAAAGTACCTTATTTGCCTATATTTCGGATAGTACCGAGGCGGCAGAGCGTGGAAAATGGTTTGGAATTTTGGGTGGCGCTATTGGATTAGGATTTATGATTGGTCCTGCGATAGGTGGAACACTCGGTTCCATTTCGATTACCTTGCCCTTTTTCGTTACCGCGGGAATTACGATTGTTTCTATAACATGTGTGTTGTTCTTGCTCCCAGAATCGTTACCAGTTGAAAAACGCAGTACCCATTTCAACCTCAAAAGTTTTAATTTGTATCATCAATTCAGTGAAGTATTTCAACTTAAACAAGCAAGAACCTTATTGATTATGGGCGGTTTTTTCTTTGTTGGATTGATTATTTGGCAATTTAATACAAGTGTTTATTTAAAAGATGAGATGCATTGGGGAACCACATTTATTGGTGCAGTTTTTATGACAGTAGGTGTGTGCGACATATTATCGCGGGTAGTTCTTCTACCGTTATTATTGAAAAAATGGAGCGAAAAAACCCTTGGAGCGATTGGTTTACTGGGATTAAGTCTAGGATTAGCCTGTTTGTTTGCTACGAGTTATTTCCCTTCTGTTTATTTGATTTTTAGTGCGGTAGCTTTGATTGTTTTGGGAGAAGGATTGTTTGACCCTTCGTATAATTCCCAATTATCGAATGCAGTAAGCGATACAAAACAAGGTTTACTACAAGGAACAAATCACAGTTTGCAAGCGCTTTATCGTGTTATTGTACCGATTGGAGCTGCTGCTGTATATACCATCAATCATGGAATTATTTTTGCGCTAGCGGCGATTATTTTATTGGTTGGATTGGTTTTGTATTTGCAGATTAAACATGAATAAAACACAAATGGGCGAAACATATTTTCGCCTATTTGTGTTAATTCATAAATTATAATTAATCATTCATAATCCGTTTTACATTCCACGACTTTTCTTCACCGTTTCGTAAGCTTCTTGAATTTTTTGGAATTTTTCTTTTGCACCATGTTGGTATTCCTCCCCTAAAGATGCGACTTTGTCTGGGTGGTAACGAATCGCTAATTGACGGTAGGCTTTTTTCACTTCTTCGTCCGTTGCAGTTGGTTCGATGCCAAGTACCGCATAATCCGAGTTCACATCGCGGTAGAACATGTTTTTTACTGTTCTGAAATCCGCATGTTGGATTCCTAGTAGTGTTGCAATACGTTCCAATAAGGTGATTTCGATATCTGCTACATTTCCATCCGCTTTTGCGATTCCAAATAGGTAGTGTAACAATTGTATACGTACTTCTTCTTGCGTACGCATGCGAATATCTTGACAAATACGTTCTAATGGAATATCGTTGGAATCTAAAAATTGTTTCAGTGTTTGTAAGTGTTGCACCGAAAAATCAGGTCCAAATTGTTGCGCGAAAAAGGATTTTACATACGACAATTCTGCTTTTACTACTTTTCCATCGGCACGCATTACAGCCGCAGACAAGGCGATTAACATGGTTGGGAAATCATTCGTAGAAGTACGTTGTTGGTAGAAACCAAAGATGTCGTCAGACGAAAATCCACTGCCTCCAGTCCCTTGTGTTCCTCCGTTCGCTTTCATTTTTTGGTAGTTGTCCACTAAGGAACCGACAGAAAATCCAATAATTGCTCCGATAAAACTTTTAGTAAGCAGGAAACCTCCAACGGCGAAAATAATTTTAAACAAAATCGTATGTTTTAATGGTAAATAAAAAATCCCCTGCAGTAGAGACGCAACGCATTGCGTCTCTACTGCAGGGGATAAAAGTATTAAGATTTATTATACTAATTCAATGGAACGTTCAATAAATTTATTTAAATCAGCACCTTTTAACAATCCTTGGGAAAGTAATGCTAAATCTGCTAATTGTTTTGCTTTTTCTGCTCGTACGCCATCTTCAGCAGCTAATAATTCACTCACTTTAGGGTGGTTACTATTTACAACCAATTGGTACATTTCTGGGAAAGCTCCCATGAAACCACCTCCACCAGTACGTTGTTGTTCCATCATACGACGGATAAACTCTGGTTGTGTAATGATGATAGGTGCTTCTGAAGAACTCATGCTTTCAAATTCAACGCGGAATTTATCCTTGTTTACAGAACCTTCAAAAACTGGTTTCAATTTTTCTTCGTCTTCTTTTGTTAATACAGAAGGAATTTCTTCTGATTTTTTGATCAATTTATCCAACGTATCCGCATCTACTCGAGCAAATGTTACGTTCTCGTGAGACATTTCCATTTTTTGAACCCAATGTGGAACTAATGGTCCGTCTAATACAACTACATCGTATCCTCTGTCTTTTGCCGCTTTTACGAATCCGTATTGTGCATCCGCATCGTGTGTGTAAAGCGCAACAATTTTGTTGTCTTTGTCCGTTTGCAACGGTTTGATTTTCTCGATGTATTCTTCGATCGTATTGTATGTTCCGTCTGTAGATTTTAATAACGAGAAGGATTTAGATTTTTCTGCGAATTTATCGTCTGATAATGTTCCGTATTCAACGAATAATTTCAAATCATCCCATTTAGCTTCGAAGTCAGCGCGATCTTTTTTGTACATTTCTGCTAATTTGTCCGCTACTTTTTTCGTGATATGTGCAGAAATTTTCTTCACATTACCATCACTTTGTAAGTAAGAACGAGAAACGTTTAATGGAATATCTGGAGAATCAATAACACCATGTAATAACGTCAAGAATTCAGGTACGATTTCAGCAACGCTGTCTGTAATGAACACTTGGTTGGAGTATAAATTGATTTTGTTGCGTTGAATTTCCACATTCTCCTTAATTTTTGGGAAATAAAGAATCCCTGTTAAGTTGAATGGGTAATCTACGTTTAAGTGAATATGAAACAATGGCTCTTCAAAAGACATTGGGTATAATTCGCGGTAGAACGTTTTATAATCCTCATCTTTTAAGTCGATTGGTGCTTTTGTCCATGCTGGAGCAGGATTGTTCACTTGATTAGGAACTTCGATAGAAACGCGTTTTACATTTCCTTTATCATCTTTTTCGCCTTCTGGAGAATCGATGTAATCTGTTTTAGTTCCGAAGATTACAGGAATAGGTAAGAATTTACAGTATTTATCAAGAATACCTTGGATACGAGCTTTTTCTAAGAATTCAACAGATTCTTCGGTGATATATAATACGATGTCAGTACCTCTTTCTGCTTTTTCAATGTCTGTAATGGTGAATTCAGTAGTACCATTACTTTCCCACTGAACCGCTTGAGATCCTTCGTGACGAGATAATGTTTTGATTTGTACTTTTTCAGCAACCATGAACGCAGAGTAGAATCCAAGTCCGAAGTGACCAATAATGTTTTCAGCGCCTTCTTTTCCTTCGTATTGTTTTACGAATTCTTCTGCTCCTGAAAATGCAATTTGATTGATGTATTTATCGATTTCATCTCCTGTCATCCCGATACCACGATCGCTGATAGTTAATGTTTTCGCTTCTTTATCTAAGATGACATTTACTTCAAGGTTACCTAAATCGCCTTTAAATTCACCTGTTGATGTAAGAACTTTTAATTTTTGTGACGCATCCACTGCATTGGAAACTAATTCTCGCAAGAAGATTTCGTGATCCGAATACAAGAATTTTTTAATGATTGGAAAGATATTTTCCGTTGATACATTAATTTGACCTGTTCTCATAGTTTTTATTTTTTTTAGAATTTAAACTGATATGCTATGGAATTGTCAATGATTGTGCCAAGGGAGAGGAAGTGACAAAATGACATTTTAGAAGGAAGTTTTGTTTAACCATTGAGACATTAAGGCATTATGGAAGGATTGTTTGTGGGGGAGGAGTTAAATTGAGGGACTGTTTTTTTGTTACGCGGAGGAAGAGAGAGCACGGAGGACACGGAGGTTTTTGAGGCACTTTGCTTTTGGGGGGTGGGGTTTACCATTTAGAAGTTTAGAAGTGGAGGAATGGTTTTAGGAGGGGAATTGAGAGACCTGCGGTCTTTTTAGGAGGAGGGTGTTGACAAATTTAAGGGGACTTTTTTGTTACACGGAGGAGAGGAGGGCACGAAGGACACGGAGGTTTTTGAGGCGCTTTGCTTTTTGGGGGTGGGGTTTACCATTGAGAAGTTAAGAAGTTGAGGGAATGGTTGGAGGGGAGGGGA
>CANHRS010000089.1 GCA_947463445.1 Flavobacteriia bacterium
AACTTCAATACCTAGAACGGTAGTGGAGACAATGGCTTCCTATATCGCTTATTTAAATAATGATACCCCACATCAACAGGAACATAAAATACGTTCGATCGGACACATCAAAGAAGTGGAAAGGTATTTCTTGTACTTTGTGGAATATTTAAAATCCATTAAAATAAATGCCGACCTCCTCCCTATTTTAAAACTTGACCGTGACGTAGTAGGTCAATTAAAATCCTATTTACTTGAAACAAAAAAATACGCTCCCAAGACCTATAATAAATACATTGGTTTAATGCGCGTATTTATGGAGCATTCGATAAGAGAATTTGATTTACAAATGAAAAATCCATTCTTAGGTTTTAAAAGATTACATGGTAAAACAACAATAAATACCATAAATAAAGAAGAATTTAAAAAACTCCTAGAAATTATCACTCCTGAGAATGGAATTAGCACTTACGAAAATCGATCAAATCAAAAAAACTATAAAAAAAGTTTTTACAAACCCTGGTTAAAACATGCTATTTTACTTGCCTTATATACAGGAAGAAGACGTGAGGAAATTGTATTTATGAAATTTAATGATATCCTTGAAAACGATAAAGGGGAACCTAGAAAAATCATTGTACAAGATTACAAAGTCAATAAAAGCAAAGGTATTTCAGAAATGGAAGAGCTAAAAATGATTCACATACCAGTGATTTCACAACTTAAAATGCTTTTACTTGAGCTAGGTTATGAGGAGAATAGAGGAAAAAACGAATATATTCTTGCACCATATGAGACCATGCAACGGAATACGATGAAGAACTTTATCAGTAAAGCCTTCACGCATTATTACAAGCAACTTAACACAGGAAAAGAATTGAGATTTTACGATTTAAGAAAAACGTATATCTCTCACCTATTCGCAAAATACGGCGATAAAGCGAGAATAATTACCAAACATTCTGGCGACGAAGTAATGCATAATCACTACATCGACGAAAAAGTAATCTCAGATGTGGTGATGGATTTTGAGTTATTTGGACTATAACCAATACCAGAATCTCTTTCCAATTTAAAAAATTGCAAAACAAACCAAATATAGTTTTGCTCGACATACTATCGGTCCATTACGAATAATCTATTCAAATGGGCTGATAGTACTTATTCAAGAATAATTAAATAACTATTAACTAATTAAAAAAAACATGAAAAAAGAAAATCAATTGTTAGAATCAACTAACCTTAAAAAAAATGACTTGGAGTTACCTATTGAAATGAAGTATCTAATGGAAGAATTAAGAGTATATAAATTAGTTACTAGAAATAGTTTAAATGAATTTATTGCAAGACACGTAATTTTGTCTCATGAAGACATCCACGAATTCATTGAAAAATATGATGAAACAGGAATAATTATATCTTTTGAATCCGACAATAAAAAATTTGAATTAAAACTAGAGGATTTGATCAATTTTATAGGTTTTTGTCCTTTTAAATACATTATTTTCAACTATAACTGGACGCAAAAACAATTTATAGATGAATTTTTCCCACATCATTTTACAAAATTTAAAAATTCACTAAAAGACCGTTTGATTACAGATGATTATTTAAATAAATTGAATGTAAAAGTAAAAGAAATTACTGATGCAATCGATGAAAACATTTTCACTGCAAGCAATACAGACTGTCCACTAGATAAAGTAGCTATTTTTGATTGCAAAGATTTAGACAAACTTTTTTCAGTTTATGGTCCAAGCATACTATCGGAAGAAGATTATTTATTTATTCTAAACCATTTATTAAAAAAATCTGAGTATAACCATTTTAAAAACGATACAGATCAAGCGTACACAGACAAAATGTTTGACAAAATAGATCTTGCTAACGAAATAATAAGTATTGGTTATGGTGTTAAAAATGGCTACATTTCTCCAAAAGCCATCATTGGTAAAATTAATTACGATTCAACCCCCTTTTACGAGGTCAGACATTTTAAGCTTTTAGAAGATTACATTAATGAATCAACTTTTGAATCCATTCTTCAAAAATGGAACTTTGACAAGTGGAAAGATATCCTCCCTGTTACTAACGAAACCTTATAGTTATTTTGAAAATCCAATAACTCCAAACCCCACTCGAAGAAATTTAAGTGGGGTTTGGTGTTAATAGGTATATTGTAAAAAAGTTCCCGTCCGAAATTTGTTCGTCAACTTTCATCTGAATAAGATTATGAGAGATTGAAACTTCTTGTGCGTTTGGGTGTCCTTCTATATATTTTCTTTGAAGTTTTTTATTTTTTCTTATTTAAAAGTCTTTCTAAGCCATCCCATTCATTTGAAATAATCTTATTTAAATTAGGCATAGAAATCCCAATTTCTGCTACGAGGAAATTCATTCTACCATAATTACAAGGAGCGCAAGTAATTAGCATATTTTCTAAGTTAGTTTCACCGCCTCTTGCGTGTGGAATGATATGGTCATATTGCACCCACATTGCTTGAAAAGCAGAATGTTGCTCTGAATTTGTTTTACCCCACTTCAATGCATTTGGGTAATATTTATGTAAATAAACACGTATTTCTTTTCGTATTACCGGAATTCCACAAAAACTACAATTAAAACCATCTCTTTTTAACAATGCTGCTTCACCAGTTTTATTTGGCATCCTTAAAGGTGCTCGCAACTCTTTTGGAAAAGTTTCAGGTTCACCTAATTTCTTTTTTAAATCCGTATAAATACCTCCTGTACCCCAAATTGATTCTGTCCACGTACGTATTTCAAACATATCAGCCTTTAGTATTAACTTTTCTGATTGCATGAAGTCTCCTATCAAATGTGAGTTTACAGCATCATCTAAAAGTTTTGCCGCTTCAAATATTTCTGGAATAGGTTCTTTTAAACATTTTTTTAGTTCATTCATTTTTTTATGCGTTTTGATTCTTCCAGTTGTGAATTTAAATTTTATCGACGTACCCAAGTTAGAATTTATTTTTTTAAAAACGTTTTACGCTTTGTGAACAAATAGAAACTTTGATTGAAGTGTAGAACTTAAAATACATAATAACCTTCACTTTCGGTTAGTTGTAGTTGCGTAAAAAAACTTGTTTTTACTGAATTCCCATACAATATGCATTCAAACCTATTCATTTAAAATGTGGTAAAATTGAAGATAGTTATATTCGTAGTGGTGGTACTACTCGTAAAGCTTGTTGGTGCTTTAATTTTAAATAGTAAAACGCCAACATAGGAAGAATTACACACTTCAAAATTATTAAACGAAGTTGAAGTAATAACTTTACTCGAATATAATAAAATATTAGAGTTGCTTAAAAAAGCTGTTCCAAGTAACATTCCTGAAATTATTAAATGGTTGATTGACGAAAAAATGATTGCACCATTGTTTCCAACTAGTACCCCCATATATGCAGCAGGTGTAAAATGCTCTCTGCCATATCCTGATTTTTGATAATCAATTGAAAAATCTGTTTCTAGTATCAAAGGATCAGGTGCAAAAAACTCACATATTGAAAACGTTTCACTGCTTCATCTTTCGTTAGAAGATATACCACCCAATTCGCTTGTTTATATTTGGAATTATAGGAATATGTATATCTTCGATGTCTAATAATGATATCATCAGCTTCATATTTCGGTATTTCTAATTGTGCAAATAAACCATTGCTAATAAACAATAAAATCAAAAATGTAATCGTTCTCATAAGCGTTTTTGATTTAAAAGTAAATCGTAATATTATAAAAACGGAATTTTCATTTGTATTGATATAATTTGATGTAAATTGATTACTTTGATTCAGTTACAGTAAAAGCAATTAAGTTTTTTTTTCAAAGACAACGGTTTTTCAGAGTGGTTTCTTAATTTTAAACAATAATTATTAGTTAGGGATGAAAGCGTGGATTGAAAAAGCATTATCATATTTAGATAAATCATTAGGGAAAATCGCTAGTGAACTAAATGAAATTGATTGGAAGATAACGTTATCCCCTAATAATGATAAGTTATGCAAACACATTTCTGCATTTGCAAATTTACCCGGTGGTGGTTATTTAGCTTTTGGTATAGATGATAAATCTGGAAAAATAATTGGTGTAAATAAAACAGAAGCGGATAATATCGTTGATCGCCTAGCTTCATTAAGCAGAGATGGGTTAGATCCTTTGGTTAGTATTGATCATAGTATTGAAACTTTTCGAGGAATAGAAATATTACTAATACACATTAAAGAAAGTGCTATCAAACCTGTTCATTTAAAAGGTGGTACAATTGAAGATAGTTATATTCGTAGTGGTGGTACTACTCGTAAAGCTTCTAGACAGGACGTTGGAGCTTTAATGTTGAACAGTAAAACGCCAACATGGGAAGAATTACACACTTCAAAATTATTAAACGAAGTTGAGGTAATAACTTTACTCGAATATGATAAAATATTAGAGTTGCTTAAAAAACCTGTTCCAAGTAACATTCCTGAAATTATTAAATGGTTGATTGACGAAAAAATGATTGTAGATGTCGATGGTAAAGGGTATTACATCTCAAATTTTGGAGCAATCGCCGCAGCTAAAGATTTATCTCGTTTTGATAGTTTGAGTAGAAAAGTAGTTCGATTGATAAAATATGAGGGCAAAAATAAAGCAGCAGGGAGTAAAGAATACCCAGGGACAAAAGGTTATGCTATAGGTTTTGAAGGGTTGATTCAATTTGTCAAAGGTATACTGCCGGGTAGTGAAGTAATAAAAAATTCGTTGAGACAAGAAACCAGTGTATATCCTGAAATTGCATTACGTGAATTAATCGCGAATATTTTAATACATCAAGATTTTACAATAAGAGGTACAGGCCCAATGATTGAAATATTTGAAGATCGCATTGAATTTACCAATCCAGGTAAACTCTTACCTACAAAAAAATTGGATAGACTAATTAGAACTACTCCAGAATCAAGAAATGAAATTCTTGCTTCTGCATTTCGTAGATATAATATTTGTGAAGAACGCGGTTCTGGTTTTGAAAAGGCTGTAATTGCAATTGAATTATTTGGTTTACCTCCCTTGAAATTTGAAGAAATGGAAAGTTCATTCAAAGTAACAATGTATTCTCCTCGAAAATTTGCAGATATGTCTAATGAAGAAAGAATTGAAGCTTGTTACCAACATAGTATTATTGAATATTATGGTAATGGAGGCTTTAATAACGCCTCTTTACGTAAACGATTTGGTATGCATGATAAGCAAGCAGCCCAAGTATCAAAATTAATAAAGGATGCTATCGATTTAGGAAAAATTAAATCCAAAGATCCAGACAGCGAATCTAAAAAGTTTAGTTTATATGTTCCGTATTGGGCTTAATGTTTATTTAATCTCAAACTAGAAAATTCACTTAAACCCCTGATAATTAATTAGTTTTTATTTAATTTGAATTCGGAAAAAATAAAGCTCTTATTTAATTTAATTAGCAACAAAATTGTTATACAACTGATTTACAGATTGTTTTTATTTAATTAGAATTCGGAAATAGAAAAAATTAAATTTCTAACCTTTTAAGTTAGTAAAGGTAATATAGCCTTCTTCCTTTTCGTCCTTTTACGTCGTAAGTCACGGCTTCTTCATCCCCCAAAACCCCATTATTGTGATTTTGTTCGTTATTCATTCGCACATGCATCTTTTCACATCACTCAAACCTCGTCACTTTTATTGGGCGGCTGTCGCAGTTTTCACTAAGGCTTTAATTTTAAGTAGATAGTTATGATACAATTCAGATTATCTATTTACAGAGAAGAAAATCATATCAAGGATCATACTTTTTCATTTTAAACAATGGAAATAACAGAGTTACGTCATTGTTAACCTCTTGTCCGAAATTTTTTATTTGTGAATGCACCAACGAACAAGAAAAACAATAATTATACTGGTTGTTGTATGATATCTGGTAGGAAAAAGCAATCTTTCCGCATTTAATCGGATCCGTTATTCCGTTTATTCGTCTGCGAGAAATGTCCGACCTCAGTAAAACGGGATTAGAAAAAACTAACAATTAATCCAGAGAAGGTCAGAAAGAATATTTCAAAAAACGTTCAAATGGAAAAACACCAAGTCATTATTCAAAAGCAAATTGATTTAATCAAACAAATGAAACGAGCGTTGATATTCGAGGTGCTGCAAAAGCACTTCTTTTGAATAAGTTAACCTACCTGTTTTTATAGGTAGTTTTATTTAGTTTGGTGGAATTTGGTTAAATTTAAAAAGTCATCTAAAATTTATGGCGGTTAGCAAGCTAATAGTTTTTTGTAAACAACCACATTTATGAGGATTATAAATAGGTTATAAGCCATTAAATAAAAATACGTAATCAATGAATGAACCAAATATAAGTCGTTATCGATTTTATGACGTTTTCAATGTAGAAAATGGAAGGATTTCACCTCGAATACCCGTTCGAATAGGTGGAGTAACAATGGGGCCAGGAGTCAGCTTCGGTGGAGGTGTTTCGTTTTCAGGAGTCGACTTAGCGCAACATATTGATAAGGACATTGCAGGATATGTTGAGAATGGTGTATTTATTATTAATGGATTTTATCAATGAGTACGCCAAAAGAATTAAAGGAAAAAAATCCAACTTATAAGTACCTTATAGCCTCAGCTCTAGCAGAGGAAATGCATGCTTTTTATGCAACAGACAGTGCCTTCGAAAATAGAATTCTACTTGACGGAGAAGTTGAGGCAACGAAGTTGAAATTTGACCAAACTGAACAAATTGTACTAACATTTGCATGCGCAAGAATGGGTATGCCGCATAACGCTGCTGCAATAATGCATATCATTGAAAAATATCAACCGGTATATATTCTATTTATAGGATGCTGTGCAACTTTGAAAGACAAAGGCGTAAAAATGGGTGATGTATTAATTCCTAAAACGGTGTTTAACTACGAATTAGGGAAGTACAAAGGTTGGACATTCGAGCCTGACAATGAAAGTTATAAATTGTCAGAGAGAATTTTGAAATATGCTGAATCATTAGCAAAACAAAAACCCGATTGGTTAAAATTCAATGTAAGTACAGATGATGACTTTAGTTCTGGATCTGTTGTTGTGGATAGTGCATCAAAAAAGAGAAGAATTAAAAAGCTCGCATCACGCAAAGCAAACGGACTTGACATGGAAGCATATTCACTTGGTGCAATTCAATATTTACAAAAGTATAAACATGTAGGTGTAATAAAAGGCATCATGGATTTAGGAAAAAATAAGAGCGACAATGATAAACCGTTAGCCATTAAAAACGCAGCAAAGTTTGCTTATGAAATGCTGGGATATATAGAGCAGTCTGAGTCTCGTGACATATTGTCGATTCTTCCTAAGGAAGACGAATAAACAGCTTATAACATATAAGGGCTAAACCGCGAGTAGCCATAGCGAACTTTTCTCCACGACTTTAGGAGTTAAACAGCGGAATTAGCCTCTGTTGACAGAAGCTTTCGCTATACTATTCGTCTAGCTATTCAGAATGAAATTATGAGGTTTTAAAAATTAGGATTTATTTTTTTGAGGGAAGTCATTCTATTTTGAGACTTTTAGACGAACAATAAAATCAAAACATTTAAATACTAAAATTCAAGAACTGGATTTTAAAGTCGTTTAAAATTGCTATTTTCAGGTGAATTTAAGTTCGAATTTAAACTTTTAAAGAGGTTTTTAGACGAACTGACATTTCACGGCTTCATCTTTCGTTAGAAAATATACCACCCAATTCGCTTGTTTATATTTGGAAATATAGGAATATGTATATCCTCGATGTCTAATAATGGTAACATCAGCTTCATATTTCGGTATTTCTAATTGTGCAAATAATCCATTGCTAATAAGCAATAAAATCAAAAATGTAATCGTTTTCATAAGTGTTTTTAAATTAAGAATATATTTCAATTCCTTTCCATTAAAGTTTTAATAACACTTGATATAATTTCATTTAATTTGCTTAGTTTGATTTTAAAAATTGGTGGTCAGACTAGTTGTCAAACAGTTGGTCAAATTGAGAATTTGATTCCGAGATTATCTGGACATCAAATTGAAATTTTAAAACTGATAGAATCAGATTTAAAGATCAGTAGAAAGCAAATTTCCGACAGACTAGAAATAAAAAAGTTACAATTTATATATTAATTGTTTCGAGAAATTCATCAGATTAGAAACACTTTTTAAAAAAGAGTTATATATTTGCGGTAACAGTACCCGTTATGCATACCGTAAGATCTGCATTCGGGTCATTTTTTTTTATACCTATGCCAAATAAACCTGCGTATTCTTTAAGTGAACAAATAACATTACTAAAATCAAGAGGT
>CANHRS010000090.1 GCA_947463445.1 Flavobacteriia bacterium
ATACAGATTTAGCAGACTTGAATTTTACACAAAAAGGAGGAGGAATCAATTTTATTGTGGTTCCTAGTAGTTCAGCAGCCCTTATACGTGGACACGTAAATGCGTCGAATTATTCCTTAGGATTTAAAGAACAAAATATGCAAGACCGTACAAGTTCTATTGGTGGTGCAGAATTAGGTTTTGACTTTAGTTATTTCAAAAAGAATGAAGGTCAATTAGATATTGGTGTATGTATTAATGCTTTTAATACGAGTTATACTACCTATAACGAATTAGCTTCAAAAATCAGTGATGATAATACAACCTTTGAGTTTAGTTCTTACATTAATCAAAAAATAATTAAAGGAAAATGGATATTTCAACCAGGATTCAGAACCCAAGGGTATATTTCAAGAGGTGTGATTTCTCCTGAACCACGTTTGGGTATCAAATGGAATGCGCTTGAAAAATTACGTTTTAAATTTTCAGGTGGAAAGTATTCACAAAATTTCACTTCCACTTCCTCAGATAAAGATGTCGTAAATTTATTTAATGGTTTATTATCTGCACCAACAAATTTTCAAGCAACGCTTACCCAAGAAAATGGAAAAATCACGAATATTAAAAGCGCTATTCAATACTCATGGCATGCAATCTTAGGTACTGAAATTGATTTAGGAAACTATTTCATGGTAAATCTGGAAGGATATTATAAATATTTTCCTCAATTAAGTAATATTAATGCTAATAAATTATACGATGAAAACGATGCATCCTCGTATGATAAACTAGATGTTGAAAAAAAGGATTTTATCATCGAAACTGCTGAAACCTATGGTTTTGATGCTTTGTTGAAATTTTCCAAAAACCGTTTATTTATTTGGACTGTATATTCATATGGTAAATCAACGCGTTGGGATGGAATTAAAACCTATGCACCTGTATTTGATAGAAGACATAATATTAACGTGGTAACAAGTTATTTATTTGGTGAAAAGAAAACCTTAGAATTAAACCTGAGATGGAATTTAGGTTCAGGACTACCATTTACTCCTACAGCAGGATTTTACCAGAACGAATCTTTCCCAGCGGGCATAACTACAAATGTTACCACAACAAATCAACAAACAATGGGAATTATTCTCGGTAATTTTAATAGTGAACGTTTACCATACTACCATCGTTTAGATATTACTGTCAAGAAAAATTATAAATTCAAAGATAAATATGTATTAGAAATCGTTGGCAGTGTCACGAATGCATATGATAGAAAAAACATTTTTTATGTAAATCGTATCACAAATAATACAATTTATCAATTTCCTATATTACCAAGTCTAGGAATGAGTTTTAAGTTTTAGTATAAATTCGTATTTTTGTTCTTCAAAAAAATAACGTGTTAGATATTTCGTTTACAAATCAACTGAAACCCAAAAAAGGAAGAATATTAATTTCCGATCCTTTTGTTGGTGATGAATATTTTGAACGTTCAGTTGTATATTTATGTGAACATTCTAAAGAAGGGAGTTTCGGCTTTGTCTTAAATCATTTAGTCGAAATAAACATACAAGATTTAAATCCAAATTTCCCTGAAATCAAAGTTCAGATGAGTCTAGGTGGGCCTGTAGAAACGGAAAGTTTATACTTTTTACACACGATTGGTCACGAATTAAACGAGAGTATCGAACTGCAAAAAGGAATATATATTGGTGGTGATTTTGATCAATTGGCAAAAATTGTTAAAGAAGAACAATTTTCAAACCACCAAATTAGATTTTTCTTAGGCTACTCAGGTTGGGAATCCAAACAATTAGAAGATGAAATTGCAGATAATATTTGGATAGTTTCTGAAATTGATACATTAGACGAGATAATGAATACAAATTTGGAAGATCCATGGAAATATTTCATGAGTAAATTAGGTAGTAAATACAAGCTAATTTCTAATTTTCCAATGAATCCAAACGAAAATTAAAAAGCTCTAATTGCTCTTACGTTAAAAACATAGTTTTTTCCATAATTAGTCGCACCACCATTATAGAAACTAAAAAACCAAGAGGTAGATGCACTGTAACCTGTAGAAGACCAATAGTGCTTGCGTTCTAATCCTTTCGTTTTTTCGCTTTTATCGGTATCCAATATTTTATCGATAACTTCTTTAACTTGATACAATAACAACAATTCTTTCAATGCAGGTAAATACCAATCTTTATATCCATCATGTTGGTACTTCTCAACAATTCTTGCTGCAGTACCTGGTTCAGCTCCATTATTTAACATTGCTTTATAATTGTCCTTACCATCAGATGCATTTTTAAACCCATAAAAATCAATGCCCGAAAGACCCCATTTCGCAGATGTACTAACATCTTGAAGACTAGCTATTAAACCATGTTCATTCCCTAATGAATCTTTACTTAAATGAAAAATGATTCCACCTCCATACAATTCACCTATAAATCTTTTCACAATTACCTTTGAACCTACACTAAACTTAAATGGAGCGGTAGTTCCTTTTGCTAGATTTACAAAAGGTCGCGAAATATTGATTGTGTAATTTGTACCTCCATGTGGGTCCAATTCTAATTTAATTATATAAGGACCACTAGAGAAATCAAAATTCGAAAACTTACCTGCAACCACATATCCTACACCTATATCGATGGTTAAATTGCCTTTATTATTGGTTTGGCCTTTTAATGTCTCTGCATAGATAACGTGTCCCTTTTCATCCCCCTTAATGATGGTAGTTTTGATTCCGAGATGTGCATTTTTCAATAATAACTTTGACGAATTCAATACTAAGGTATTATAGACAATAGTTTTAACAATATGCGATTGTGATTTAGCATGGAATGTGAAACAAATAATAAACAGCAAGAGACAAATATATCTCAAGAAAGCTTGCTTATTATGTAACAACTTATTCACCTATATTATTTTTTTCTAACCATTAACAATCCATCCCGTATCGGCAACATGACATTTTCTACCCGTTCATCATTTTGCACGAATAAATTAAACGCTTTAATAGCAATCGTATCTTTATCGTTATTACTTTTTTCATCCACCACTTTACCAGACCAAAGTACATTGTCAGCTATCAGATAACCTCCACTCGGAATCATATCGATTAAAAGCATGTAATAATTTAAGTAATTATGCTTGTCTGCATCTAAAAAAACTAAATCAAATTTACCAACTAATTTTGGAATGATATCTATTGCATCACCAACTATTTGTTTAATTGCATTTTTACGTATATGCTTTCCAAAATGACAAGCAGCAAAATCTTCCAATTCTTCGTTATGATCTATCGTTATTAATTCACCATCTTCTTGTAAACCTTCAACTAAACAAAGAGCAGAATAACCTGTATATGTACCCAATTCTAAAATTCGTTTTGGTCGAATCATTTTTGAAAGCATACTTAAAACTCTTCCCTGAAAATGTCCACTTAACATTCTTGGTTGTAAAATTTTCAAATGCGTTTCACGGTTGAGTTGATACAATAAATCACTCTCCGCACTGGTGTGCGCGCAAACATATGTATCTAATTTTTCGTCGATAAACTCCATGAATTATTGTTTAGCAATCCAACGTTGAAATTTAGTAGCATTTCCTTTGTGTTCTTCGTAGGTAACCGTAAAATCATGTCTTCCTGTATAATCTGGTTTTGCACACATATACAAAAACTTATTGTTATCAGGCGATAAAACAGCCTCTACGACTTCAGATGGAGGAATACAAATAGGTCCAGGAGGTAATCCTTTATGCAAATAAGTATTATAATCACAATCAATTTCTCTGTGTTCAAATGTTAAACGTTGAACACCATCTAATTTATCTCCCCAACAAAATTTAAATGTAGGATCGGATTGTAATTTCATTCCTACATCCAAACGATTTAAATATAATCCAGCGATAACTGGCCATTCTGCCTTATTTTTTGCTTGTTCTGAATAAACTATACTTGCTAAAGTTACAACTTGATCTCTGCGTTTGAAATTTAATTTCTTAAGTTTCGCTAAACGCGTATCGTTCCAAAAAGCTGTATAATTGGCTTCCATTCTTTCGATAAATGTTTCTGGTGAAACATCGTAAAACATACGGTATGTATTCGGTAAAAACAATGCAGGTACTGTTTCAACGGTTAAATTCAAACGTGCAAGCATACTCGGTTTTAAAATTTCAGTAACCAAGGTAGAACTATCCACCATTATCATTTTAGACACTTTACCCGCCAATTGATAGATATCACGACAGTTATTAAAAGTAACTTCAACCTCCACTTCTGCATTTCCATTTCCTGCAGAATTTTTGGTAAATCCATTTAATAAAGTCCTAAAATTTGTACCAGGCTCTATACGATAACATCCACTTGCTAGCGTACTATTATCCAAATTTTTGTACTCTCCTACTTGGATAAAATCAGCTTTATCCTCAATAAAACCTTGATTTAAAAGTTGCTCTGACAAACCTTCTAAACCTACAACAGCATTGTAATAAAAATCTTTTGTTTTCTTATTAACTGTTTTTGTTTGTCCAGCAATAAATACAGCAATCTTAGGTCCAACAAAAACACCTACTAATACTAAGATTACCGCTATTGAAATTCCTATTTTTTTAAGCATATTTGATATATTCTTTCATTAATTCTTTTCCCTCTCTCATAGAACCAGTTTTTTCTCACCCCAACTAATTCGAAACCTGCATTTTCAAAAAGTTTGATACTGGATTCATTATCTTCTAATACATTCGCAGTTAGATTATAAAACGCAAGTACTTCATTAGCATACCGTTTTATAATTTCCAACGCTTCGCCTGCAAATCCTTTGTTACGTTCATTTTTATCGGCAATCAGTATACCGATGCCAGCTCTACCGTGCTTAAAATTTGCTTCAAATAAGTCTAACGTACCAATAGGCATATTGGTTTCATTTTTGCAAATAATTAATCGCAATTCACCAGAACTTCTAAAATTTTGAATACTGTTAATATATTCTAGAATCCCATGTAATGAAAAAGGTGCTTCTGTTCCACTAACACGCCAGTTTTCCGGATTATTTTCCCATAGCAACATCGTATTCGCATCGCTAGGTTCTACAGGACGTAAATAAATATTTTTAGCGTTTAGAAGGTTGTACTGCATGTATTCTTTGTTGAATAGTTTCTCGTGTATAGTTTGGAATTCCAGTGTATCCCATTGGGAGATGGAAACCATAAATACTTTTAATTTGTTCTTTTTTATCTAACTCGATTAACAACTCGATTAAAATTAAATCGTTTAATTGCGGAGTTAACAAATTCGTTATTGGAGAAAGACAGGTTTGATTTACACCGATTTTCGATCCAAAAGAAAGAAAAACAGACTTTACCTGCTCGTGTGACATTGGTATATTCAATGTAATAGCCAACGTTGGAATCTCTTTTTTTTCCATTAATTGAAGTAAGGTTGGAATGGCTAATCCATCGTCTTTTCCATTTATCTTAAGACTATAAAAAGATTCTTCGATAGAAATACCGATGTGCGGTGGAGTTTTATCGGCGTGTAATACCCAAATAGTCAACTCATTTGAATTGAACTCCGGTTGTACATATAGATACTTTTCTAAGAGCCAATCAGACATCTATCTCTCCTTTATAAACTTGTTTTGCTGGTCCAAGTAACTGTATTTCATCAAACTGACCTTGTTCTTGCACTCGGAATACCACTTCCAATTCACCACCTAATGTTTTGACGCGAATTGTATGTTTATCTTTTAATCCCATTTTATATCCATAGGACAAAACAGCAGCAGTAACACCAGTTCCACAAGATAACGTTTCATCTTCTACCCCGCGTTCATAGGTACGCACAAATAATTCCTGTTCGTTAATAACTTGTACAAAATTGACGTTTACCCCTTCTAGCTTATAGCTATCCTGATTACGAATAGAATTTCCTTTCGTAAATACATCCACTTGGGCTACATCATCTACAAATTGAATGTAATGTGGAGAACCAGTGTGCAACAAATAATCGGAAGCAACTTCGTGTATTTCGTTTACATTATTCATTGCAAGTGCCACTTTTTCCTCTTTAAGTGTAGCTGTATGACAACCATCAATTGCCCAAAAATCAACATTTTGACATTCTACACCAAGAAAGTCAGCAAATGCAACCGAACAACGAGCTCCATTTCCACAAAAACTTTTAGATCCATCGGAATTGTAATAATCCATTTCAAATGTTAGCGTAGGATGTGTATTAATTTTAATCAATCCATCTGCGCCAATTCCAAAACGTCTATCGCATATCTTTTTAACTTCATTAATCCCAACAAAATCATAGATTCCATTGCGATTATCGAGCATTACAAAATCATTTCCTGTCCCTTGATATTTATAAAAATGAATATTCATCCTCTCCATTTAGTGTTTGCAAAAGTAAGGTTATTTTCTTAGAATTTTCTCCATACAAGCAATGAGCGTTTTACTTTTATTTTCCGTTTCATCTAGTTCTAGTTCAGGAATAGATTCAATGGTAAATCCGCCACCCAAATATAAAAACGCTTCATTTTCTTGTAATTGCGCACAACGCAAATTCACAAAAAGTCGTGCATGCTCTTTACCTAACCAACCAACTATTCCAGTATAAAGCATACGTTGATGATACTCCACAGAAGAAATTAATTCCATTGCTTCTCGTTGCGGTAATCCACTCACTGCTGGTGTTGGGTGTAACCCTTTTACAATATCTATGGTTGGAATATTCTCAGAAATCCCGCAAATATCAGTTCTTAAATGTGTTACTGGACCAGCCTGATAATCATACGGCCCTACAATTTCCAAGGATTGTACGTTTAAGCGTTTTAAATTTTCCTCTACAAAAGCAGTAACATAGGCTTGTTCTTTCATTTCTTTACCTCCCCACCCTTCTTCTTTCGAGCTTGATTTTTTAGTGCCAGCCAAAGCCATCGTAAACAATTGACCTTGGTGTATTTCTACCAAAATCTCCGGTGTAGCACCAATCCAAGTTCCGAGTAATTCTGAACTCAAGAGATACACACAAGCTTTTGGGTAGGTTTGACACAGTTCCTGAAACAAATTTTCCGCTTCCGATATTGGAAACATTCTACTTTTCACCCTTGAAAAAACGGCTTTATCCAACCCTAATTGCTGAATTCCATTTAGAAAAGAATGTGCTTGTAACAAATATTCACGCGTAGTGTAAACGTATGGCTTTTCAGTTAAACACTTGTACGAAGTATATGCATGACTGAAAGTATTTTCTGCTACTTGAAAACCATAAAAAACGTTGGCTTCAAAATTGGAAAAAACAAAGCCCTCGGTATCTTCTGTGGGGGTTATTTTTTTCAGCACACCAGTTTGGCGAATCACTTCTTTGCCCGGAAAACGATAGGTTAAAAAATCCATTTTTAATTACTTTTGGATGATCATTACAGTTAATCTTCCTGTTGCAATGAGTCTTTCAGAAACTTCTTCTCGTATTTCTACCTGCCAGACATGTGTTTTTTTTCCTTGATGTAGTAATATGCCTTTACCAATAACTGCACCTTCTTTAATTCCTCCAATGTGGTTAGTATTCACTTCTAATCCAACCGGATACTCTTTTGATAAATCGCAAATCATTGCCGATCCAAGCGAACCAATTGTTTCAACCAAAGCAGCCGAAGCACCGCCATGTAAAAGTCCCATGGGTTGGTGGGTTCTTTTATCTACCGGCATTCGCGCACAAATATAATTTTCTCCTGCTCCAACATATTCAATACCTAACACTTCCATTAGTGTATTGGAATTCATATGATTCATTTTTTCTAATGGTATTTTACTAAAATTCATCCCTGCCAAATTATTCTGATTGCTCACTTGCTGCACGCTTACGTTGTCTAATTAATTTTCGTGCAATTCTTTTGTCTGCACGATATACTTTCATCTCTTTTTTATATTCTTCTCTCGTTGTCTTTTTTAATGTAAAATCAAAACTTATTTCATTAGAAGTGATTTGACGAATAATCAGTTCTGTAATCCATTCCTTTTTAGGATCATAGGTAGCATCCAAATCTTGTTTCCATATTCTACCAACTTGATCGTAAAATTCAGACTTAATCTTCCCACGATAAGACGCAATAATTTGAGCAACGGTTTTATGTGTTTCTCTA
>CANHRS010000091.1 GCA_947463445.1 Flavobacteriia bacterium
CAAATGCATTCTCTCCAAATGGTGATGGAGAAAATGATGTACTGTATGTTCGTGGACATTCCATAAAAAAAATTGAGTTCCGTATATTCAACCGTTGGGGCGAAATGGTTTTTGAAACCAACGATGTAAACATTGGTTGGGATGGAACCTATAAAGGGAAATTATCAGATTCAGATGTATTTGATTATTATTTGAACGTAGAATGTGTTGGAGATGAGCATAATCAGATCCAAGGAAATATTACGGTATTGAGGTGATAATACAAATCAATTGATTTATATAGCTTAATTTGTATTTTTTGTCACCCTCCTCAATCCTCACAGCACTAACGTTTGTTCTTCGAAAGTAGTACTTTCTCTTCTTAAGGGAGGAAGAGAATACAATTTCATTTTTGATTTAAAAATCCCGCAATACCAGCATACATTCTTTCCAATTCATCGTTCGTCGAACAATACGGTGGGTTTAAAAAGATAACATTTCCAAGTGGTCGAATCAATAAGCCAATCGACAAAAAATAATCATACGCTTGATCTCTGATCGATGAAAAATAATCTGCATTTTCTTGTAAAATCTCTATAGCTATTATTGTTCCAAGGTGACGAACTTCTTGCACCTTATCGTTATTTTGAATTCTTTCTTTGAACAATGTATGTTGTTCAGAAATTCGATTAACATTTTGTTTGAATGCAACTTCATTGACCAAATCGATATTGGCACATGCAACTGCACAAACTAACGCATTCCCGGTAAATGAATGTCCGTGCAACAATGCTTTCGTCTTTTCTTCTGCTAAAAATGCTTCATAAATTTGTTGAGTTGCAACAGTCAATCCTAATGGTAATACACCACCGGTCAAACCTTTGGAAAGACAAACTATGTCTGGTGACTCTTGGATGTAATGCATCGCAAATAACTCCCCTGTTCTCCCCCAGCCTGTCATCACTTCATCAAAAATAACAAGAACGCCATAGGATTTAGCAAGTATAACTAATTGTTCTAAAAACGTAGCGGAATACATGCGCATACCAGCCGAACCTTGAATTAGTGGTTCCAAAATAACAGCTGCAAATTCTTGAGAACAAAAAAGTTTTTCTGCTTCTAACAAAATAGCTTCTTCTCTTTCCTTTATAGGAAATTCTAAATAATCTACCGAAAAAAATAAATGTTCAAAGGGCTCGTTAAAATACCCACGTTGGGAAATTGACATCGCTCCAAACGTATCACCATGGTATGCACCATCTAAGGCTAATACTCGTTTCTTTGGTTCATTCCGATTATGCCAGTATTGAAATGCCATTTTAAGTGCGACTTCAACCGCTGTAGATCCATCGTCTGAGAAGAAAACTTTTTGTAAGTTATCAGGTAATAAGTAAGTTACCTTTTCGGCTAACTCTACTGCTTTTGGGTGAGTTACTCCAGCAAAAATAACATGATCAATGGCATCAAATTGCTCCACTAACGCTTGTTTTAATCGCGGGTGGCCATGACCATGTATGTTTACCCACCACGAGGAATTACAATCTAAGTATTCCGTTCCATCTTCAGCAAATAGACTTGCATTTTTCGCTTTCACTATTGCTAAAGGTGTAGGTGCCGTTTTCATTTGTGTGAACGGATGCCACACATGTTTGAAGTCGGAAGGAAGAATGGAGTTAGAATACATTGAGTTGTAAATTATGAGTTATAAATTATGAATGCTTATGATACAAAATAAATCAATTTTTCTTTCTTTTCTTTAATTCTTCCAACCAAGCGATTTCGTCCATAACCCATTTTGGATTCGTTCTCATATGTCTTAGACCAATTTTATTTTCTTTAATTGCTAGATCATAATTATTGTATAAATGTCCATAAATATTTGCTAATTCTAAATGACAATCACTATTTGTCGAGTCTATTAAAACACCCTTTTTCAATATTTTAACTACATTTTTCCACATACCTTGATGTCGTAATTCTAAAGCCAAATTATAGTATAATTGAGCACTATCTGGATATGCATTAATCTTATTTGTTAATTTATCTATTTTTAGTTTTATCCTCTGTTTTTCTATTTTATATTCTATGTTTCTATGTTGGTTAAATACCTTATTTCTTTTTTGACCTTCATAAATAATAAAGGAATAGGTACCTCCAACAATGCCAATTATAGATAAAATCATTATAAAATATCTTTGCAAACGATGCTTTTTATCCACTTCATTCGTTAACTTTTTTGAAAAAACTATACTAGAATAAATTAAGATAAATAATACCCAAATAATTAGTACAAAATTTAACAGTAAGCCAATTCCAAGAGGATCACAATTAGTGCAATCAAAGACCATCCCATGAAGAGGGTACATCATCCAACAACAAATAGCTATTGGGATTAAAAAAAGTAGAATTTGAATTTTAGATTTAAACATAATTCAAACTTTTAATTAAATTTCTAAACATCATAAAAAAAAATAACATATTTAAAATCAATAATATAAACCAAAAAAACATACTCATAAGTAGCCAAAAGTATGCTAAAAAACCTAGTTTTGGCTACTTATAACACCTAAAAATGAATAAAAAAAGCAAAAAAAATGGGTTACGAAAACTCATAACCCATCCTCCATAATTCACAACTAATTGCTATTCTTCTTCTGGTGCATCAAACAAACTCGGTTGCACATCTTCGTCATCTTCTTCTTTTTTATCCAAATCCCATTCTACAGTCAATGCTTCTTTTGTACTATCAGTCCCTTCTTCAATGACTGCTGCATCTTCTGGCCAAGGTTCACCTCCATCAATTTCGTGATTCAAGGTAATTTCCTTCACTTTGAATTTAGTTACTTGATTCCCTTGCGCTTTCAGCCCTTTCACATCAATCATATCCGCGATGTTGAATACGTTATCCGGAAGGTTCTTTGTCTCTTTCAACAATTTATTAAAGACCACTCGCACTTCAGGACGATAAGAAGTTGAAACAACATCTAAAAACGAGCCTTCTGCCTCAGAAATAAAAGATACTTTTTTATCGGAAGTAACCTCACACAAGAAACGTTTTACATAATGCATTTCTTTTTCTGCGTCGTAATAAACTGCAGAAATTGGTCGACGTGGAATCCATTTTTCAATATGCACCATATCTTCATCAAAATGGTTCGCTAAATCGAAACTGGTCAATCGATATTCTCCTGATTTGTATAGCGTAAGTATTCTATCCGAACCTTTAAACGAACCTAAGAATTTACCTCTACCATCGTCATTCAAACGCCCAACGATAACATCGTACCATATTTTGCGCGCTGCTAAGGTCGAACCACCCACTTCTTTTTGGGTGATTTTCTGTACAATTTCTTTCGTTACGCGGTTCCCTGCAGAAGTTCTGGATTTGATTAATAAATCTCCAAAATCGATATCGAAACGCAAACGTTTTAAGTGTGGACGTGGACGTAACATGACAGTAACTACTTCTTTCTCCCCGTTTGGATGAATCGAGAAGTATAACAATTTACTTCCTTTCACTCCTCTGGTTAGATCATACTCCGTGTCACGTGTAATCGAATTCACGTAAAAACGTTTCATCATCGCTGGTCCTCCAAGACCATCTTGGTACATCATGTGGTAAATGGTACGTGTATCTCCACGTTTCCATACATCTGCATGAATGATCCCTTTCCCCACAAATTTCTTATCCGAAACTTTGATAACCAACATTTTACCAGTATTGAAGAAAACAATGATGTCGTCGATTTCAGAACAATCGTTTACTGCTTCTTTTTGTTTTAATCCCCAACCGATAAATCCTTCTTCCGGATCTACATATAATTTACGGTTAGCAATAATCACTTTCGAGGAAACGATGTTGTCAAATATTTTAATTTCCGTTTTACGATCTCTTCCTTCGCCAAAACGTTTTTTCAAGTCTTTGAAGTAATCAATCGCGTAATCGGTCAAATGCGCTAATTTATCTTTCACTTGTTCCATCTCCTCTTCCAACTTCACAATCGCTTCATCTGCTTTGTCACTATCGAAACGGGTGATACGAATCATTTGGATTTGGGTCAACTTTTGTAAATCTTCCTCCACGATTTCACGCACGAACATTTTTTTAAAAGGTTCGAAACAATTAAATAAATACTTGAATAACTCTTCTTTATTCGAATATTTTTTAAAGTCGATATACATCTCTTCACGGATGAAAATCTTCTCTAAAGTCGAGAAATGCCAAGCTTGCATCAATTCTTGCAAACGGATTTCCAATTCCCATTTCAATAATTGAACGGTATTATCGGTATTAATACGTAAAATTTCACTTACCCCAATAAAACGAGGTTTATCACCATCAATAATTGAAGCATTCGGAGAAATAGAAACTTCACAATCCGTAAATGCATATAAGGCATCGAGTGTTCTATCTGGAGAAACTCCAGGCGCTAAATGAATGTTGATTTCTGCATTTGCAGAAGTATTGTCTTCAATTTTACGAACCTTAATTTTCCCTTTATCGTTTGCCTTAATGATGGATTCAATCAAGGAACCAGTATTTGTACCAAAAGGAATTTCGGTAATCGTCAGTGTTTTATTGTCTAACTTCTTGATTTTCGCACGCACACGTACTTTACCACCACGAAGTCCATCGTTATAGTTACTGAAGTCTGCCATTCCACCCGTCAAGAAATCCGGGAAAATCTCTACTTTCTTTCCGCGTAAATGCAGGATGGATTGATCAATTAATTCATTGAAGTTGTGTGGTAAAATTTTACACGCCATACCAACTGCAATCCCTTCCGTTCCTTGCGCTAATAATAACGGAAATTTTACTGGTAGTTGATCTGGTTCTTTATTTCTACCATCGTAACTCGAAAGCCAATTCGTCGTTTTAGGATTGAATACCACATGCGAAGCAAATTTAGATAAACGTGCTTCAATATAACGCGGAGCAGCAGCGCCATCTCCAGTTAGGGTATTCCCCCAGTTTCCTTGGCAATCAATCAAAATATCTTTTTGACCCAATTGCACCAAGGCATCACCAATAGAAGCATCTCCGTGTGGGTGATACTTCATCGTATTACCAATGATATTTGCCACCTTATTGTAACGACCGTCATCCAACTCTTTCATCGAGTGCATGATACGACGTTGTACCGGTTTAAGTCCGTCGAATAATGCTGGTACAGCACGTTCCAAGATTACATACGAAGCATAATCTAAGAACCAATTTTCATACAAACCATTCAGTGGGATAATGACATCATCCACCTTTGCTTTTTCAAAAGGATTAAACTCCTCTTCGTTCGCATTTACGTCTTCAATTTCGTCTTCCGCCATAATTATGATGCAATTTCTTCGACTTCGTCGTTACCTTCTAATTTATCTTTCGCAATTTCCTCTTCTAAATCCTTTTCAATACGCAAGTTATCAATGATAAAATCTTGACGTTCTGGCGTATTTTTACCCATGTAGTAGGATAAAATTTCATCGATCGATGCTTCTTTGGAAAGGATAACTGGTTCCAAACGGATATCTTCCCCAATAAAGTGCTTGAACTCATCTGGTGAAATCTCTCCTAATCCTTTGAATCGCGTTATCTCTGGATTTTTACCTAATTCATTAATAGCATTTCTACGTTCTTCATCCGAATAACAATAGATTGTTTTCTTCTTATTTCGTACCCTGAACAAAGGCGTTTGCAATACATATACGTGATTACGTTTCACTAAATCTGGGAAGAAACGTAAAAAGAAAGTCAATAGTAACAAACGGATGTGCATCCCATCGACATCGGCATCGGTTGCGATGACAATCTTGTTGTAACGCAAATTATCCATGTCCTCCTCGATGTCTAGAGCCGCTTGAATTAAGTTAAACTCTTCATTCTCATACACCACTTTTTTGGTCAACCCAAAACAGTTCAACGGCTTACCACGCAATGAGAAAACCGCTTGCGTGTTTACGTCTCTGGATTTTGTAATTGATCCACTCGCAGAATCTCCCTCGGTAATAAACAAGGTTGTTTCCTCGCGACGATCATCTTTTAAATCCGGAAAATGGATACGACAATCGCGTAATTTCTTATTATGTAAACTCGATTTCTTTGCACGGTCACGCGCTAGTTTACGAATTCCGGTTAACTCCTTACGTTCGCGTTCCGACTGTTTGATTTTCTTCTCAATCGTCTCAGCAACTTCCGGATTACGGTGTAAGTAATTGTCTAATTTATCTTTTAAGAAATCATTGATAAATGAACGCATGGATTGTCCACCCGGTTCAATTTCTTGTGATCCTAATTTGGTTTTTGTTTGGGATTCGAATACAGGTTCCACCACCTTCACCGCAATCGCAGCAACAATCGACTGACGAATATCTGCCGCATCGTAATTCTTGTTGTAAAAATCGCGGATTACTTTTGCAATCGATTCTCTAAAGGCACTTTGATGCGTTCCACCTTGGGTTGTATGTTGACCATTCACGAACGAATAATAATCTTCTCCATAGGTCTTACCATGCGTAAACGCTACTTCGATGTCCTCCCCTTCCAAGTGAATAATTGGGTACAATGGATCCCCATCCATGTTGTCTTCCAACAAATCTTTCAATCCATCTTTTGACTGGAATTTTTCTCCGTTGAAATAAATTGCTAATCCTCTGTTTAGGTAGCAATAATTCCAAAACATCTTAATCAAATAAGGTGCTTTGAAATTGTATTTTTTAAATATTTGTTCATCCGGCCAAAACTCTACATACGTACCGTTTTGTTCATCTGTTTTTACCAATTCTTTTTCGTCGACTAATTCACCACGTTCGAATGTCGCTTCTTTTTTCTCGCCTTCACGGACAGAATACAACATGAATTTCGAACTCAAGGCATTTACCGCTTTGGTTCCGACCCCATTCAAACCAACCGATTTCTTGAAGGCCTTGGAATCGTATTTACCTCCGGTATTCATTTTAGAAACCACCTCTACTACTTTTCCTAACGGAATTCCACGCCCATAGTCACGCACAGTAACCTTACCATCTTTCACTTTGATGTCAACGCGCTTACCATTTCCCATCACAAATTCATCGATACAGTTATCGACAACCTCTTTCACCAAAATGTAAATCCCATCATCTGCCGCGGCTCCATCTCCCAATTTTCCGATATACATCCCTGGACGCAAACGGATATGTTCTTTCCAATCTAACGATCGTATATTATCCTCTGTATATTGATTTTCAGCCATTACTTTAGTTATAATTTACGCTAACAAACAAAATTACATGCTGAACTGCCTTTGAAAACACGAATAAGCAATAATTATACACGTTGAATCGTTAATTACTAAGGGATTTATTCTTAATTTTCAAGATTAATTTACTGAAAAATATGAAAACAAAAAATACACTTTCCTTCCAAATTTCACCTTTCGCAAAAACACGTTTTTTCCTAGTTAATCTATCCGTCTTATATCTTTTATCTACTAGTCTTTTGTCTTGTACTAAAACTTCGACAGCTGAACAGGACAAAAAAGACGACGATGCGATTACAAGTTATTTGAGCAAAAAATCTATCAATAACGCAACTAAAACTTCCTTTGGACTATATTACACCATCGAAGATCTTGGAACCGGAATGCAAGTGAAAGCAAACAATACCGTTTATATGAAATATAAGGGGTATTTATTAGATGGAACTGTTTTTGACGAGAATAAAATTGGAACAACATTATCATTACCTAACACAATCAAAGGATGGCAAGAAGGTATTCCAAAATTCAAAGTGGGTGGTAAAGGAAAGTTATTTATCCCATCCAAATTAGGATATGGAACAGAAGCTACAGGAAAGATTCCAGCGAATTCGGTGTTGATA
>CANHRS010000092.1 GCA_947463445.1 Flavobacteriia bacterium
CTCTGCGCGATGAAGTCCTAAAACAAACGTTTCGGTTCCATAAGCAGCAGGTGATGCAGAATTCGCATGAATACAAATAAACAAATCAGCATTATTTCGGTTAGCAATTTTTGCACGATCATCTAGTTCAACAAAAACATCCGTATCTCTCGTGTAAATAACATTTAGATTTGGGAAGGCTTCTTTAATCTTAGCGCCAAGTTGGAGAGCAATTTGCAGACAGACTGTTTTTTCATTTGCAGAACTCCCATGGCATCCGGGGTCTTTACCTCCGTGACCAGCATCAATACAAACGGTTTTAATTGTTGAATTGTCATTTTTACGTTGTCCAAATCCTGTAAATGATATACCTAACATAACTACTAGTATAACAAACAAATGAAAGTTATCTAGTATTTTATATGGTCGGATACTTGTATTTTTATAGTTTTGCATCATTCTAAAGACTAAAACAACAAATTTAGGTATATCTATTCGTGAAATTTTCGTTTATACATCAAATTTTCTTCGTTACATTGTTAATAAACTTTGTTTCATTTTCTTCCTATTGCCAATTAGATACAGTTTATACCTCAGATAAATCTTTACAATCCATTGGGAAGTATACAGCACGTGATTCTATTTTTAATGATCTAAAATCCAAAAAGATTCATTTGTATGGCGATGCTCATTTAACTTATGAGGACGTTAAATTATCTGCACACTATATTGTTTTTGATGTTGCTAACGAAGAGGTTTTTGCCACCTACAAGTTAATGCCCGATAAATCACGTGTTGGGGAACCTATAATTATTCAAAATGGAGAAGAAATTAAAGCTGGAACTATTCGTTTCAATCTGAAGTCTAAAAAAGGTTATATTCAAGAAGTTGCGTTGAAGCAGGAGGAAATTTATTTACAAATGGAGGTAGCTAAGCGACATCCAAATGAAGAGGTACATTTTAGAGATGGAATGTTTACTACGTGTGATTTACGTGACCCACATTTTCATTTTCATTTGTCCAAGGCTGTATTAATTCCAAACAAAAAAATTGTTTCCAAAAAGATGAATATCTATCTACGTGAAATTTCTTTACCAATTGGATTACCATTCTTAATTATTCCTCAATCTAAACCAAAAGATATTAAAAAAGGTAAATCTGGGATTTTAATTCCAAAGTTTGCGCCAACATCTATATTTGGAATGGGGGTATCAGATTTAGGATATTATATTCCCATCAATGATAGTCTCCATACTACTTTTTTAGGAAATATTTATACGAGTGGTAGTTGGTCGCTTTCTAATGCTACAGAATATAAAGTGAAGTATAAATATAGTGGGAGAGTAAATTTATTGTTTCAACAAAATTACCAAGCATTTCCAAAGAAAAAATTAGGCGATAAATTCAGTGTTGTTTGGCAACATACAAAAGATAGTAAATCGAATCCATATTGGAATTTTGGTTCGAATGTAAATTTTGTTTCGGATAACAATAATAAAAACACTGTGAATCCAATTAACCCTAATTATCTATCGAATACGATGAAGTCGGATATCAACATCACACGTTCTTTTCCTAACAAACCGATGATATTAGGGGTTAAAATCAGTAGTAGCCAAAATTCAATCACTAAAATGATGGATATTACTTCTCCGATTTTAACCTTTAATGTAACGCGTTTTTCACCTACCAAAGTATTTTTTAAAAATCGAGTTGGAGCAGAGAAGTGGTATGATAAAATAAATGTTTCCTATAATTTTGAAGGTAAAAACATTTCTTCGTTTGCAGATTCATTACTTCGAACAAAAGATTTTACAGCGATTAAAAATAATTTTTTAAATGGATTTAAACAGTCAATACTCGTAACATCTACTGTAAAAGTACTCAAGAATACGTGGTCTATTTCTCCTACGTTAAATTATTCTAATTACATATCTTTTCAACAAACGGAGAAAAAGCTAGATATGAATACAAGTAAGGTGATAAGTGAACTTCAACAAAAACAGGGAATGTTTCAAGATGTTTCATTATCCATAAGAGCTACTTCTCAAGTATATACCTATTATCGTTTTATAGGTAAAAGTAAACCATTAGTTAGACATATTTTAACACCAAGCTTTGGGTATTCTTACATACCTAAAACTCCTTCTAGTTTAGCTTCTTACTCTGATTTGTCAGGCAAAGAGATTTCATATTCTATCTATGAAAAATCCTTATATCGTCCATCTAGTACAAATGCTGCAAGTTTATTGACTTTTGATTTCATGAATACGATGGAGTTAAAAACCAAATCTTCTAAAGATACTATTTCAGGATTTAAGAAAACGAAAATTATAGATGCATTTTCGATTAGTGGAAATTATAATTTCCTTGCGGATTCTATGAAATTATCCAACCTTAACTTTTCCTTGCGTTTGAGTCCTTTTCCGTTTATCAGTATTGTTGCTACTTCATTATTTAGTCCATATGCTTGGGATTCGCAAACAGGACAAACACTAAAGTCTTATGCATTAGAAACAAATCAATCATTAGGAAGATTACTTTCTACTTCTGTGAATACGACATGGATTTTATCAACAGCAGCTGGTAAACGTAAAATTGCAGAAAACACCAATGTTTTTACTTCAGTTTACAACTCCGATATACAGTATTTTACGATGTATCCAGAGCGATTTATTGATTTTGAAATTCCTTGGAAATTAAATTTCACACATGTATATTCCTTACAAACTAATACGAATAAGTTACCATCTTCTATGGACGATTTTACCTCTGTGCAAACACTTTCTGTGAATGGTGATGCAAGCTTTACCAAACGTTGGAAAATTTCAGGAACGTCTTATTACGATGTTAAAACAAATAAAATTACGAATTGCAATTTTACATTAACACGTAATTTACATTGTTGGAACCTCTCTTTTTGGGTAACACCAATAGGGACAAATAAAAGTTTTTTATTGCGTCTAATTTCGAATGCTACCTTGTTACAAGATGCTAAATTAGAATTACGTAAACCTCCAAGTATATTTTAAACATCTTTTTTAACGAAGGTTTTATAAATTACCAAGCTAGTAGGTAGAATTAAAAATAAACCTAAAAAAGTATAGAAATTAGTGTTGTTTGGCGTAAAAAAAATACTCATCGGCACTACTAAAAAGCTCCAAAATATAAGTTTAGTAAATATATTTTGTAGATTTACTTTGCTGTAAATCAAGCAGGTGAAACTTATGATAAATAATCCAATAGGAAGTTGTAGTAAGTTATTAATTGCATTAAATGGAATAGTTAAAACACATAAAATTGCACCTAATAAAGATGTAGCTATTGCTAATTTGCCCATCTTTATCGATCTTTTGTTGTCTAACAACAAGTAAATCAATGAAACAATTAAACTACTAATCGAAAGCTTAAAGCAGTTAATCCAGTCTATATAATGAATTGCTTTTTGAAATGTAAGTATGGATGTAAATAATATAAAAGCAATACTTAAAACACTTAATATTCTCAAAATACGAACCATATCTATAATTCTAAAGCGTGAATTCGTCTGCTTTTTTCAGTTACACACACCAAATTCCAGAGTGCACGAGCTCCTACATTCGCATCCCAATCACTACTGCTGTCTGTTCCTACCTCATTTAAATCAAAACCAATGATTTCTTTACCTGCATGAATAAGACTAAAAAACAAATAGTTAATTTCTTCTAATTCAAAACCACCAGCAACTGGAGTACCCGTATTTGGGCATAGATATGGTTTTAATCCATCAATATCAAAAGAAATGTAGACGCGTTGAGGTAATTCTTGTATAATAGCGTCAACAATCGATTTCCATGATTTCCCTTCGTATAATTCTTGTTTAATTTTCCAATCAAAAAAAGTAGTTATTTTAGTGGACTCCTCAATTAAATCAATTTCGCTTTGCGCTACATCGCGAATTCCAACTTGAACAAGTTTTTGAAGATTTTTGCAGTTTTGTACGACATTATACATAATAGATGCATGGGACTGTTGAAACCCTTCATATGCATTCCTTAGGTCTGCATGTGCATCAATTTGCAATATTCCAAAAGGTTTGTTTTGACTATCTATAGCTTCTATCAAACCAAGTGGGGTAGAATGTTCTCCTCCTAGCACTACGGGTATTTTACCATGTTGTATTAGTTGGATTGCTTTCTCTTTAAGGTTATTTTTTAACGCGTTTTGTGCTTCGTTAATTTCTTCAAGTAAAACGATGAATTCTGGTGAATTTTCTAATACACCTCCTTCCTCTAAAAAACGGATATATTCCATTCCGCGCATACACAAATCATCATTGATTTTTTTCCAGTCCTTGGAGATAGGGGACATATACACCTTCGTTTCCCAAGCTCTTTCTAGTTCAGAATGATAAAAATCTAATTGCGTGGATGCATCTAAAATTGCTTGAGGTCCATTGCTAGTTCCTTTTCCGTAGGATGCAGTTGCATCCCAAGGAATAGGTGTTATAACAATATCTGCATTTTCTTGATCAACTGGAAATCCAAAAATATTTCCATTTGCAATACCAACTCCATTAGGATCAAAATGATTACTCATTATTTTTTTAATAAAGTTTTAACAAAGTTAGGCGTAGCAAAACTACCAACATGTATGTCTGAATTGTAATAGCGTAATCCTTGCGTAGCTACAAAACTTTCAATTTCTTCCACTTTAGAAATAGATTTTGGATGTGCTGCGCCTTTTAATCCATATTGGAAACTCCACATACCAGTTGGGTACGTTGGAACATAAAATAAGGAAACAGGTGCATTGTTTTCACCAAAAATATCTTGAAGCGTATGGTTTAATTCAGAAAAGGCTTTTTCGTTAAATTTCGGAGATTCTCCTTGGGCAACTAAAATACCACCTTCTTTCAATGCATTAAAACAATTTGTGTAAAAGGAAACAGAAAACAATCCTTCTGCAGGACCTACAGGATCAGATCCATCTACAATAATCAAATCGTATGAATTTGGTGTAGCATCTTTAATAAATGCAATACCATCATCTACTTTTAGGTCTAATTTAGGGTTGTCGAATGCGGAAGCTATCGTTGGTAAAAATTCTTTACATGCTTTTATTACTTCACCATCTATTTCTACCATCGTAACTTTTTCAACATTTTCATGTCTTAATATTTCACGAACAGTTCCACCATCACCTCCACCAATAACGAGAATGTTTTTAGCATTTCCATGTGTAAACATTGCTGGATGAGAAATCATTTCGTGGTAATGGAATTCATCTTTAATGGTAGTCATAACCATATCATCTAATGCCAACATCATTCCATATTTATACGAATCTAATATTCTTACACGTTGAAAAGGTGATTGAACGTCATAAAAAACTTCTCCTGTAAAACGAAGTGATAAGGCTTGACTCTCATCTTTATCGGTAAACCATACATTACGAGTATACATTTCAGGATTAGAGCGTTCAGATGCTTTTTGACGCATGGATGAAATATCAAAATCATTACGCGTTAATAAATTAACTGAGCCTCTTTTCATTTCAAGTGCTGAGTAATTTTTTGCACCAAAGCATTCTTTTAAGAAATCAAAAGAAATCCATGCATCCATTTCTCCACATGTAAATAAATCTACCGCTGCATACCCATATTCAGGCCATGTGTGAATTGCAAGATGACTTTCTTGAATTACGACTACACCAGATACTCCATATGGAGAAAAATGATGAAATGTAGAATTGATTACTGTAGCACCTGCTTTTTGAGCGGCACCCACCATATCTCTTTCGATACTAGCAACATCATTCATAACGTGTGGGTCGCATCCCATAAATTCAACAAGAATATGATTTCCTAAAGCGTGACTCATTTTTTTATATTTTGTAATTCGATTGCAAAAATAAGGTTATTGTACTATTAACTTCCCTTTTTATTTAATATTTAGATTATTTTTTGATGAACAAAACGAATAAAACGTTAACTAGCTATTATTTTTCCATCTTCCATTTCAATGATTCGATCACAGTTATTAGCGAATTCTTGATCATGTGTTACTATTAATAATGTCTGCTTAAAACTATGCGCTAGTTCTTTAAATACATCGAAAACAATAACACTATTTTTTTTGTCTAAATTACCTGTTGGTTCATCCCCCATAATTATAAGTGGGTCATTGATTAATGATCGTGCGATGGCAACACGTTGTTTTTGTCCACCAGACAATTGATTAGGTAATTTTAGTGCTTCATTTTCAATTCCTAAAATCTTGAGTTTTTCAATAGCACGGTGTTCAATTTCTTCTCTCGAATATTTATTTAATTTTAGTCCTGGTAACATAACGTTTTTTAAAACAGAGAATTCATTGAGTAAGTAATGAAATTGAAACACAAAACCTATTTTCTCATTGCGAATTCTTGCTAACTCATTTTCTTTTTTATTTTTCATGGAAATTCCATCAATAAATAATTCTCCACTATAATCGGTATCCATGGTGGATAGAATATATAACAAAGTTGACTTTCCACAGCCCGACTTACCAGTTAAGGAAACAAATTCTCCTTTATTTATAGAGAAATTAATGTCTTTGAGCACCTGAATCGTAACAGGGTCATGAAATTCTTTTTGAATAAATTTTGCTTCTAAACTAGGGGACATTATTTACCGCGAATTATAATTACTGGATCAATTTTACTTGCTTTTTTTGCTGGAAATAAACCAGCTAAATAGGTAGTTGCTAATGAAAATATACCACCAATCATATAATAAAATGGATTGTACGAAACAGGGTAGGTTTTGATAGTAGGTAGTGCTGGGGTATTAAATGGTATTTGATCAATTATAGAAGTTAACCCAAAGCCAAACAATAAACCAAAAAAACCTCCAAAGATTCCTATCGATAAGGCGATTGTAATAAATATTCTTTTCACATCCTTTCCTGAAAAACCGGTTGCTTTTAGTATAGCAATGGAATCCATTTTTTCATAAATCATCATATTTAATATGTTGTAAATTCCAAAACCAGCAACAATTAATAGGGTTATACCAACTGCATAAGAAATTAATGTTCGGATAGAACTTCCTGTTTCAAATTGTGCATTGGCAGTTTGAATATCAATAGCTTCTACTTGAAATAAATTTTCGTAATATTCAGCCAATTTTGGAGCTTTTGTTATATCTTTTAGTTTAATTTGAATATCGGTGATATAGTTACTTGTAACTCCTAATAATTTTTGAGTTGTTTCAATCGAACAATAACTTTGTATTTTGTCAATATCCTGAATTCCAGATTGAAAAAATCCAATAACCTTTAATTTTACGCGTTCTCCTTTGCTTGTTGTAACCTGAATAATATCTCCGATATTGGAAAGCATTTTATCAGCAGCACC
>CANHRS010000093.1 GCA_947463445.1 Flavobacteriia bacterium
ATTCACTATTTACTATTCACTATTTACTATTTACTATTCACTATTTACTATTCACTATTTACTATTCACTATTTACTATTCACTATTTACTATTCACTATTTACTATTTACTATTCACTATTTACTATTTACTATTCACTATTTACTATTCACTATTTACTATTCACTATTTACTATTCACTATTTACTATTTACAAATTTAACCATTTTCAAACATATACAACATTAAATTAAGGTATTAGATGCTCAATCCTTATAATATTTAATATCGAAATTGATAAAACTATAAATTGGCCATTTAGTAAAATTTTATATAAAATAAGTTGAATGAAGCTCATTCAAAGCCTTGTTTGAACACAGCCTTCTAAATTTTCAAAATGAAAATTAGCTAAAGGCGTTTGTGAGTTTGGCTGCAGAGAGCGAAAAGAAATGTAATTTTCAAAAATTTTAATTTAGGCCTAGACTTTTTTGGTTCCACCTTTTTTGGGCGATGCAAAAAAGGTGGAAATTTCTACCTATATTTGTCAAAAAATTTATAAAAATGGCAACTAACAGAACATTTACAATGTTAAAACCAGACGCTTTAGAAAGCGGAAATGCTGGTAAAATTATCGACCTTATCTTAAGTAAAGGTTTTCAAATCAAAGCAATGAAATTTACTGTTTTGACGGAAGCTCAAGCAAAAGAATTTTATATCGAGCACGCTGAAAGACCTTTCTACGGTGAACTAGTAGAATACATGACTTCTGGACCAATCATCGCTGCTATCTTAGAAAAAGACAATGCAGTTGCTGATTTCAGAGCGTTAATCGGTGCTACTGACCCAGCGGAAGCTGCTGAAGGTACAATCCGTAAATTATACGCAGAAAGTAAAGGACGTAACGCTGTTCACGGATCTGATTCTGACGATAGCGCTGCAAGAGAAGGTGTATTCCACTTCGCTGCAAACGAAATTTTCTAATTACATAGTAGTCAATTAACAAAAAGAGTCTGTTTCACTTCTGAAACAGACTCTTTTTTATTTCAATAAAATCGTACGACTACTTTTTAAAAGAAAAACTACATTCTTTTACTGAATACAACTAGATTCAATTATTCTAATGGATAATTCAAGTTGATTAAAATTTCTAACTGCAACTTCAAATGGAACTGCATTGAAACACAAATACTCCCAAGAAACTTGCTTTACACCCGTTTTATACAACCTTTTACCACCTTCTACATCTAAAATGGAAGCAACATCTTTCGTGTAGTTGTTACCTACAAATTCTTTAAATTTTTCCAATGCGGCTTTTAAATTTGGTAAATGCGACTTTAATGCATCCTCTTCTGGATTCATGTTGGATTGCTTGAAAAAATAGTTAGCAACGCTTTCAAAATCACCATTGAGACGGTTACATAATTCTAATTCAGTTATTTTTTCACCTTCTGACAAATGAGCATAAAACCCATTTTTAACGCCATTAATAGTGCCAATAATTGCTTCTACCTCATGCTTCAACGCATCGTTTTTAACCTGTAACAAATCTATATTTTGCTGTGTATACTTGTGTATATTGGAAGACTCTGTTCTATCCAAACATCTAGCATAATAAGCATTAGCAGCAGAAATAGCACTGTCTTTATTTAGGCTTGAACGTAAATTGGTTAAGGTAAACAATAATCCTCCGACTGTTAAAATCATGATTGAAGCTAAAATCGTATTCATTTTAGTTTCTGGCTTACGTATACCGGTAAAATAAAAAAGAGGTAGAAAAACAAAAAATAGTATCCCCAAAGCAAAAAACCACATGAGATCTGCATAAGGCCAATGCATAACCTTAAACAAGGTCGACAAACAAAATAAAATACCAAAAACAACACCTGTCCCCAATATTACTTTGGCGCTTTTTACTTTTTCTTCTTTTGATTTTAGTAAAAAAAATAAAGGTAAAAACACAAAACTCATACTTGCGATACCTAATATTAAGAGAACAGCAGCTCCCGGAAGATGTAATAATTTCAATATAGATCCAACGGTAAACGTTACAGCAGTAAATAAACCGCTGTTAATCATCACTTTTTTCATGGCGTAATAATTTTTAAATGTTAATAATAAATTTGTTTCTTCTTGAATTTCCCGCAACTGATGTTTAAAAAAGCGAGGCAATACATTTGCATATACCGCTTCAAAACTCATATCGGGCGACATCTCATTCTCAACAACACAACAGATGTGATCCAAGAGGTTATACTGCAGTTCCTCCGTCTCAATGCCATTACGTCTAATGTCATTAAGAATATAATCCACCTGTGATTTATCTAACACATACATCTTATCCCATATTAGGCTTTAAACCTAGTAGAAAAGTCATCGTATGGATGAAATCCGCATATTCATTCACTTTGTCATTGGCCAATTGCTTTCCCGTAGGTGTTATCGAATAATACTTACGTATGCGGTTCCCTACATTTACCACATTGGTCGACAAAACTCCTTGTGCCTCTAATGCATGCAATGTAGGATACAATGCACCTTCGGTCAATTGAATTTTTCCACCCGTAAGCTCTTTAACTCGCTGTGTAAGCTCGTAGCCATACATCTCGTCCGAGTCAGACAATAACTTTAAAATGATCGTTTTTAAAGTCCCTTTGATTAGTTCTGATGAATACATGATACAAATATACACTTTATTTTATATATACCTAAGAAAATTATGTATATAAATAAAAAAGTTAAAATCCAATACCAAAATCCTCCCTCCGTTTCGCAAAGCGAAACATATCACACCAAAAAAAAACACCTTCCCTCCTCTCCACACTCCTTAACCCTCTCCACACTCCTCCCACCCCTTTCATCCTCCAAATCAAAACAAATCCTCCCACCCCTCCATCAGCGGTTGAAATAAAATCCAAACATATTTATGCGTCGCAAAACTCCGTCGCCTAGAAAAAGTAAATCGTGCTTTTAGCGAATAAGGTAGCGTAACAAAAACAACTGTCTGAGGAGGAACGACGAGTTTTGTTTTTGTAGCGAACGTTTCGCACTAAAAGCCGATGCTTTTTCAGCGACAAAGGTCTTTTTGCTGACTTTTTTGACCAGAAAAAAGTAAGAGAAATCCCTCCGTTTCGCAAAGCGAAACATATCCCCCCACACAAAAAACATCTTCCCTCCTCTCCACACTCCTTCCCACCCCTCCAAATCAAAATAAATCCCCCCCTTCTTTTCTCCCCTACTTTTCTCCCTTCAAAAACTAAAAAAATTATCTTTACCAAAAAAAACACCCCCTATGAAAAACTACATCTACACCGTAACTGACCGCTTCATTAAATACGTTCAAATCGACACAACTGCAGACCCTACATCCACCTCCTTCCCTTCCTCCGAAAAACAAAAAGACCTAGCCCGCATCCTCGTCCAAGAACTTCAAGAAATGGGGATTTCCGACGCTGAAATGGACCAATATGGTTATGTCTACGCCACCATCGAAAGTAATTCCCCAAAAGAGAACATACCTACTATTTGCTTCTGCGCACACATGGACACAGCACCAGATTGCAGCGGAACAAATGTAAAACCTATCATTCACCATAAATACGATGGGAATCCTATCGTTTTACCTGATGATTCCTCACAAATCATCACTACCGAAAAACACAAATACCTAAAAGAAAAAATAGGCGATGATATTATTACCGCAAGCGGACTAACCTTATTAGGCGCAGACGACAAAGCTGGTATCGCAATCATCATGGATTTCGCAAACTATATTGTGAATCATCCAGAAGTAAAACATGGTAAAATCCGCATCCTATTTACGCCCGATGAAGAAGTTGGTCGTGGCGTAGAACAACTAGACATGGAAAAACTGAATGCAGACTATGGATACACTTTGGACGGCGGAACACTTGGTTCTATCGAAGACGAATCATTCTCCGCAGATGGTGTTTCTATCAAAATTCATGGTATCAGCGCACACCCTGGATACGCCAAAAACAAAATGGTCAATGCAATTAAAGTAGTGTCTGAAATTATTGCTGCATTACCCAAAAACGAGTGGTCTCCAGAAACTACCGAAAAACGAGAAGGATTCGTACATCCAACATCTATCAAAGGGGAATTAGAATGTACTACTGTCAATTTTATTGTACGCGACCATTTGACATCCAACCTTAAAATACACGAAGACAGACTTAAAAACATCGTCGAAAATGTGTTGAAAAACTATCCAGAATTAGAAGTAGAATTCACGATTACAGAACAATACCGCAATATGAAAGAAGTGTTGAACACAGTTCCTTTTGCGACCGATTACGCGATAGAAGCGATGAAACGCGTTGGAATCACCTCAGAAGCAACTATCATCCGTGGCGGTACAGACGGATCCAAACTTTCCTTCATGGGATTACCGTGTCCAAATATATTTACTGGTGAAATGGCTATTCATTCTCGCCATGAATATGTAAGTGTACAAGACATGCAAAAAGCAGTACACACCATGGTAGAACTTATCCAAATTTGGGAAGAGAAAGCCTGATGCACTATTCTATATTGATAATATTTATATAAATAGCCTCTAAAAGGGTTTTTGAATAAATACATCACAACTGTATACATAGAACTTTTTCACCTCTAGCATGTTCTCAAAAAAACAATACGTATTTTTACAAAAAATGATTGCCAATTAAATTAAAAATATATACTTTTGTCAACATAATTTTAAAACCAAAAAAAATGAAAAAAGTATTATTGTTAGCTGTAGCAGGAGTATTTGTTTTAGCTTCTTGTGCAAAAGATAGAACATGTGAGTGTAAAAATTCAACTGGTACTTCAACTACAAAAACTACCGTAACTGGTGTAACTAAAGAATACATGCAAGTAGAAGAAAACTGTGTTTCATCTGAATCAACTACAACAACTACAAATCCTACAACTGGTACTGCAGTTGTTACTGTTAACAAAAGAGAATGCGAACTTAAATAATTACTATTTATTTTCAATTTAAAGGAAGCTTAGGCTTCCTTTTTTTATGTGTAAATTTATCCTATGAAATTCAAACTAATATCCCTTACCCTAATCACAGCTGTATGCATCGTTTTTTTTAACGATATAGAATTAGTAGCTCTTAACAGCGGTATCTCCTGGACAATTTCCAAACTACTTCCGTATATCTTTTTGGGTATACTTGGGCTGGCTTATTTTATACTTTTAAATAAACTTACATATAAGCCAATTATCAAACAAAGTATACGTAGCATTAGCTTAGTTTTACCATTTGCTATAGGTTTTTTGTTACATCCAATCTACGATGGTGACTTTTCTAAAATAGGAAGTACCATCCATAATAATAATTCCAAAAACGAATTCACTCAAAATGGTTTAGCAGTTGTCACTATCCCCGATTGCCCATACTGCTTTGGTGCTATTCAAAAATTGAAACTCCTCAAAAAGAGAAATCCTAAACTACATATCGAATTTATCGTGTGTACCTCCAAAAAAGAATACATCAAAAACTACACCAAAGAAATAAATGGACTTTTCCAAATCCGTCTAGCGAAAAACCCACAAGTATTAGCGAAAACAGCAGAATTCAGATTTCCAATGTTTTTTAAAATAGAGAAAAATAAAGCTACCTACAAATGGTCCAACGATCAATTTGGTGTTAGAGCAACAGATGACGTGGAAGTTGCATTCCAGTAAAAAAGCAAAACAACAATTAATTCCGCTTTAATGGCATAACTACCTGTATTCCTAAAATAGAATCTACACCATCTTTCGGTGAACCAACACCATAATCGAAACGATTAATAGAAAAATTAGCGCGTATATCTGCTTTCTTTTTATTTTCCATGTAGGTAAATGGAATTGCTATTTCACGCGTCACCCCATGCATGGTCATTTTTCCTAAAACAGAATAAGCACCTGCTTCTTTAGCAAAAGATGTCGAAATAAAGTCAATCGATGGATAACTTTTGGAATCCAACCACTCTTTATGCTGAATGTGTCCGTTCTGCATAGCATTCCCTGTATTTACCGAGGCAGGATCCACTTGTAAAACAAAAGAACATCCCGACAAATTGTTAGTATCAAACTGCACTTCACCTCTAAAGGAAGTAAACTCTCCCGCTACGGATGGACTAGAAAATCGTACACTGTATTTTTTATCTATACGCCAACCCAATTTCTCTTGCGGTAAAAAAGCAAACGCCATCCAAAGTATGGATAGCGTTGCTGTATAAAGTGAAAGTTGTTTCATCTTAGTTTTTGGAAAACTCCGTGTTCGCAATAATAGTTACTTCTTCACTTGCTATTGCACCAGGTAAATCTACACCAACTTTAAAATCTTTACGGTTGATAACTCCCGACAATTTAAACCCTACAACTGTTTTCTTCGTCATTGGATGCACAATAGCAGCACTTTTAACAGCTTTCAACGTAATCGTTTTTGTAACTCCATGAAGCGTTAAATCTCCTTTAACCTCAAAATTCTTATCGTCTTTTTTCGTTACAGAAGTACTTTTAAAGGATAATCTTGGGTGCGCAGCTACATCAAACATATCTGGTTGTTTTAAATGACCATCCAAACCATCAAAACCTGTAGTCACACTTCCTGCCTCTGCTGAAAATTCGAAAACTGCGTCTGAAAAATCTTCCTTAGAAGAAAGAACGATCGACTCGTATTTCGTAAAATACCCTAATACATCATTAATCCCTAAATGATTAATAGAAAATCCTACACGAGAATGCACAGCGTCAATACCCCAAGAAGTAGCTCCTGTTGGTGCAAATGATAATAAACCGAATGCTAGTCCAGCTACTAATGTCAATTTTTTCATTGTAATTTAATTTTTAGTTGTTTTTATTTACCATGGTAAATTTATACATAATTCTTTAATAGACGACCACGATAGGAAAAATTAAATAAAAAAAGTTTATTCTTTGACGATTCGGATAACTTCAGATCCTACTTTATCTGTAATCTCTAGCAAATATACACCTCTCGCCCAAGTAGACATATCTATATCTAACTGCTCAGATGGAGAACTATCCGAATACAAAACATGCCCTAAAACATCCACTAGTGTAACGGAATGTGCAGCTATATTCGAAATTTTCACTTTACCTGTAGTCGGATTAGGAAAAACTGTA
>CANHRS010000094.1 GCA_947463445.1 Flavobacteriia bacterium
ATGCAGTATCTGATTCTTTTGCAGTATAATCTTTAACACCATTTAAAAATGTAACCGTTGGGCTTGCTATTGCAACTTCGTCTTTCTTACAACTAGTAAGTGTGCTTATGGAAGCGATAACTCCCAATCCAAATAAAAGTAATTTTTTCATCTTTATATAAATTTATAATTCAGCGCAAAAGTAATAGATTAAATCAAGTCGATTAATAAAAATAGAACTTTTTAACCTTTTTTAATGTTCCTAGAAATTGGTGCGTTATACGTAGTGAAAAGTGAAACATGTTTTTATGTAATAATTTATCTTGCATACTTTTTTTTATACAATCTTTTCTAGAAGTATTCTCCATTCTTTTACATGATTTAAAGATTGTTCTTGTTTTTTTAGGCTATTTACCCTTCATTTCAATGCTTTAAAAGCAAAAAAATTAGTAATCTTGCATAAAATATTGAAAACAGAACAATTAGTAGATGGTATTCGCAAGTTTAAATTTCCTTTTTTTCTTCCTAGCGATCAATCTGATTCTATATTATCTAATTAAGAATAAGACTTTTCGAAATGTACTGCTCACAATAATGAGTCTTGTATTCTATGCTTGGGGTGAACCAATTTGGATTGGACTACTCGTTTTTTCCTCTTTTGTAGATTATGTACATGGTTTATTAATTGAAAAATTTCGTGGAACAAAGTGGGCTAAAGCGCCATTAATTTCGTGTATTATTATCAATCTGTCCATACTTGCTACGTTTAAATATGCGGGCTTTATTACCGATAATGTTAACTTTTTGACAGGACTAAAATTAAGTGTGCCAACGTATTCTTTACCAATCGGAATTTCTTTCTATACCTTCCAAACTATATCCTACGTAATCGATGTATACAAGCAAGAAGTGAAAGCTCAACGCTCATTCTTGAAGTTCTTGCTATTCGTAAGTTTATTCCATCAACTAGTTGCAGGACCTATCGTACGATATTCCCATATTGCAAATGAAATTGATAATCGTAAACTTCGAATTAACGATATAAGTGCAGGAATCTCTAGATTTTGCATAGGTTTATTCAAGAAAATTTGTATTGCAAATGTTGCCGGCGAAATGGTGGTGACCTATATGGGTGGCGATTTATCTACCCTCGCTTTTAGTGAGGCTTGGTTTGGGATACTAATGTTTACCATTCAAATTTATTTCGATTTCTCCGGATATTCTGATATGGCAATTGGTATGGGACGAATGGTTGGTTTCCATTACCATGAGAATTTTAACTATCCATATACCTCCAAGTCTGCTAGTGATTTTTGGAGACGTTGGCATATTTCATTAGGTACTTTTTTCCGTGACTATATCTATATACCATTAGGGGGAAATAAAAAACGTTTTTACCTCAATGTTTTTGTTGTATGGATGTTAACTGGTTTATGGCATGGGGCTAGTTGGAATTTCATTCTTTGGGGACTTTTTTGGGGAACATTAATTTTATTAGAACGTTTATTTTTACAAAAGTTTTTTAATAAACTACCAGCTATTGTAAGTCATATCTATCTGTTATTAGCAGCCATGATTGGTTGGGTATTGTTCTATTTTGTAGATATGACTTCGGTAGTTCAATATTTATCCATTCTTTTTGGTCAAAGTGGAAACAAGTGGAATTCTTTAGAGTTTAACACCGTATTTATGGCGAATATATATTGGTTGATTCTTGCAATAATCTTGTGCTTGCCTGTTTATCCATACGCAAAACATCTTGCACGGAATTCGTCCTTACGTGTGCAAGCAATCATTCCTTATGCTACCATCGCTTTTGATTTTTGTTTATTATTTCTTTCTACAGCAATGTTGGTTGGAAAAACGTTTAATCCCTTTTTATATTTTAGATTTTGAACGACGCTCACCACATACAAGAAGAATTAGAAGAGGAAATAAAAATGTCTTCCGTGATACACATTGTCTTGTTTTGTCTTGTGTTGACAGTATTTGGATTACTATTCTTTTTACTTCCGCAAGAAAAAATAAGCGATGCTGAAAAACGTACGTTAGCGCCTTTTCCTACATTAACTAAAAAATCTTTGTTTTCCGGAGACTACATGGATAGCTTGGATATTTATACTGCGGATCACTTTCCATTTCGTTCTACCTTTATCTCTGTTTCCGATCAATTAAAATTAATACGTGGTTTTCATAGTAAAGAAGAATCATTCTATAATGATGTGCAAGCAGTAGATGAGATTCCTTCCAAAGATGGTACTTCCACCAAAGATATTCAAGGTTCCGATGAATCACTTAAAAATTGTAAAGGATTGTTAGTAGCCAATAATCGCGCTTTTCAAATTTTTAGTAATGAGGAACCGATGAATAAGGACTTCTCCGAAATGAATAATTTATATGCAAAAAAAATAAAAGGAGTGCGCATTTTTTCTGGTGTGGTTCCAACTGCAAGTGATTTCCTTTTGCCAACTAAATATGAAGAATATATAGGTAATGAATTAGAGAATATTTCTGCGTCCTATGCTATGTTTAATAAGCGAGTTGAACCGATAGAAATTCACCAAGAATTAGCAAAACACAAAAAAGAATACATTTATTATAAAACAGACCATCACTGGACGGATTTAGGGGCTTATTATGGCTATAAAGCATTTTGTAAAGCTGCTAAAATCAAACCGATTGACCTTTCTGAAATGAAATCCAAACAAATCAAAGGAGATTTTTTAGGGACACATTTTTTGAAAACGAAGGACCAACGACTAGAAAGTAATCCGGATTACATTAAGTATTGGATTCCGCCAGTTGAAAAATATGCAGTTAAATACGATGGCGATGAATCGGAAGAAATAAAAGTGTTTAAAACATCCGACATTGCAAAAAATAAATATTTAGTCTTTTTGGGTGGGGATGAGCCTTTGATTCATTTAAAATCTACAAAGTGTACTAATGGTAAAACGGTACTACTAATTAAAAATTCGTACGGTAATCCATTTGCAGCTTTCTTGACTGCTAACTATGAACATGTACTAGTCGTAGATTATCGTTATACCGAAACAAGTATTGAAGATTTAGTGCAAGAATATGAGGTAAATGATTTGATACTACTTAATGGTATTTACTCTTCTAATACTCCAAACCATATAGAACGTCAACGTGATATTATTGAACTAAAGGAAGGTACGAAAAACACATTCAAAAAGAAAAAAAGAAAGAAAAAAGAAGAAGAGGAAGCTTTACCTGCAGATTCCCTGCAGGTGGATGTGGACACAACTTCTGTTATTGATTAAGAAATTTTTATGCGACATCTACTTATCGTTTTATATACATTCCTATTCGGAGTTACAGTATCTGTGAACTCTCAAGAAATCATAGAGGTTGACTCGTTAAAATTTCCATGGTACGCTCCTTCTATTAACTATGTGCAATTTTATCATAAGTCAGCAATCAAGCATTTTCAGGAGTCTTTAAATCAAACAGGTAAGTTGAAGGTTTCGATAATGCATATGGGTGATTCTCATATTCAGTCGGAAATTCCAACAGGTGTTGCGCGACAATTATTACAACAAAAATATGGAGATGGGGGGCGTGGACTCGTATTTCCGTATTCAGCTGCAAAGACCTATTCATCGATACACTATTCTTCAAAGCATGAAGGTAGTTGGCAATATGCTAAAACACTGAAAGTTCCACCTTCTATTCCCTTAGGAATCATGGGTATGAGTGTGAAAACCGAAGATTCAACAGCTTCTCTGACCTACACTTTTAATTCAAAGTTTCCTTCCACCTATAAAACATTGAAAATCTATTGTAATATCGATTCATTAAGTTATGATATCAATATTGAAACAGATGGAATGTTTTATCCTGTTGAAATTAATGCTGCTCGTTTGCCAAAGAATCTACCTTATGTTTTAGTGAATGTGCAGTCTTTAAGTAATGTAATTACCTTAAAATGTACAAAAACTGCAAAGTCGCAAAAAGAATTTCTATTCTATGGCTTAGAAATTTCAAGTAATGAGGATAAGGGAATAGTATATCATTCTGCCGGAGTAGGTGGGTCTCGTTTTAAAGGGTTGCTGCATATTGAAAAGTTTAACAGCCATTTGAAAACCATAAATCCGGATTTAGTCATATTAGATTTGGGAACAAACGACTTTTTATACGATGATTCTATAAAAAGTAATTTACGCGCTGAAATCGTGGAAATAATTACCAATGTACGAGTTGCAACACCACTTGCTTCTGTGTTGTTGTGTAGTACACAAGATTTATACTATAAACAAAAAAATATTGAGTCTTGTGAAAAATTTTCAACGATGTTACAAGGTATCGCTAAAGAATTAGATTGCGCATTATGGGATTGGTTTTGGATTAGTGGTGGACCTAAAGTCCTTAAAAATTGGCAAGCAGAAGGTTTGGCGCGTACAGATCTCATTCATCTTACGAATTCAGGCTATAAAGTGAAAGGAAAGTTGTTGTATGATGGTATTGAAAATACAATGACATATATTAAAAAGTTTCCAGAGAAAGATAATTTAATTGTGGATGTCCAAAAATTGAAAGAGCGTAAATCTAACGAAGCTTATTTGCAAGAAATTGCGCGCAAAGATTCACTAAACTCACTCATAAAAGTAGATACAACTAAAATACAACCAACACGTGTTTTAGAAGAGAAAATTGTAGATGTTCCAACAAAACAAGTTGAAGTTCAACAAGTAACCGAATCGAAAAAAGATACAGTTGTTTCTGCTAATACGCCGCTAGTTTTACCTACAAAAACCGAATTGGACACACAAAAAGTGAGTAATCCAATATTATCATCAAGTGTAATCGCGGATTCTTTAGTTTCAAAAGAAGCACTATTAGATAGTTTGAATACGGTTGCTGTTGTTGCAGAACAAAAACGTATGGAGGCTAAACGTATGCATACTGCAACACCTATTAGTGATAAAATAAGTGTGTTATACAAAGAGGAATTTCTACAAATATTCCATGGAAATCAAACGCATAGTAATTCTAAAAAAGTATATAAAGAGCAGAAAAATTCCACGAAAACATTAATGGGTTCTGAAGTAAATACCAGCAAAGATTCACTAATTGTCCCATTGCCTAAACCAATTAGGAAAGTGCCTCCAAAACCAAGGTATACCTACTACAGGGTGCGTAGTGGTGATAATCTTTCTGAAATCGCAGACAGACATGGATGTACCGTGCAGCAACTAAAAACATGGAATCGTTTACGTGGTTCAGGCTTAGATATAGGACAAACCTTGGTTATACAAAAAAAATAATTCCTGAAATATGTATGATGAGTGATAAATTAAAATCTAAAACTCATCTTCTATCATTCTCTTAATTGTTTTCCAATCCAATAGTGACCTAGATACACGAAAGGTGTCATTCCTACCGCAATACATAATTTTGCAATATAGCCTGTAAGTCCCATCGTAAAATATTGTTCCAAAGTGATTTTTCCTGGTATGTAAAACGCAATTCCTAGTACAATAAAAGAATCAATTAACTGAGAAATTACTGTTGAACCAGTAGCGCGTAACCAAATGTGTTTGTCTCCAGTTTGCTTTTTAAATTGAGAAAATAGATATACATCCAGTAATTGAGAGACAATAAAAGCGATAATACTCCCCACGATAATCCACATACTTTGACCAAAAACAGCCGTAAATTGTTCGTCTTTCACAGGGGAGAAGTCAACCGCAGGTATTTTCATCCCAAAAAATAAGAGTATAAATGCATAGCAAATAAGTCCTGCAGTTAGGAAGGTTAATCTTCGAACACCTTTTTGTCCAAAATATTCATTAATTAAATCGGTAGTAACAAAAACAATTGGCCAAGGAAGTATTCCTAAACTTAGGGTAAAACCATAAATTTGAATTAATTTACCACCGATTAGTTCTGCGGTAATAGCATTCGTTATAAATATTCCTGCAAGTAGTATAAAAATGAAATTACGTTTGTTGTGCAACATAGACTTATTTTTGACTTAAATATAAAGATGTTTTGGTAGACAATAAGATATAATGTGTGATTTTTGCACATTTCCCTTTTGAAAAGTAAATATTGTAATATTATTTTTCTATCTTTACCAACTATTATTAATAACGTAAAACATACATTTATGAATTCTTACGAAACTGTTTTCATCCTAACTCCCGTTTTGTCTGATGATCAGGCAAAGGAAGCAGTGCAAAAATTCGAAAGTGAAATCGCTAATCTAGGCGGTAAACTTAAGCACAGCGAAAAATGGGGCTTGAAAAAATTAGCGTACCCAATCCAGAAAAAAACAACAGGATTTTATTTCTTGTTAGAGTTTGAAGGACCAGGAGCTTTAATCAATGATCTTGAAGTTGCATTTAAACGTGATGAGCGTGTAATGCGTTTCTTAACTGTTAAGATGGATGTAAATCATCTAGCTTACGCAGAGAAAAGAAGAGCTAAAATGGGTCAAGCAAAAGCAACTAACGTAGAGGCTTAATTTTATTAACACTTAAAAACGAAGAAAATGTCACAAAACGATATTCGCTATTTAACGCCGATTAACATCGACATTAAAAAACAAAAATACTGTCGCTTTAAGAAAAGTGGTATTAAGTTCATCGATCACAAAGATCCTGCTTTCTTATTGAAATTGGTGAATGAGCAAGGTAAAATTTTACCAAGACGTATTACTGGTACTTCTGCAAAATACCAATCACGAGTTAATAAAGCAATCAAAAGAGCTCGTCACTTAGCTATCCTACCTTACGTAGCAGATATGCTTAAATAAGAACTTTTTACAAAACTTAAACGAACAGTAAAATGGAAATTATCTTAAAGAAAAACGTAGATAAATTAGGGTACAAAGACGAAACCGTAACTGTGAAAAACGGATACGGACGTAACTTTTTGATTCCTCAAGGATATGCAATTTTAGCAACTCCTTCAA
>CANHRS010000095.1 GCA_947463445.1 Flavobacteriia bacterium
ATAATTGGCTCTTCTCGATTGTATTGGTAAATGTATTTTTCAGCGTTTACCCACCAATTACTTTGTTGTTTATGATTTGTTTCACCATAGGACATTTTACCATACATTTTTTGGGAATCAGTACCATAACGAACGGTAAATTTCACGTTTTTACTGATCCCTCCCATTACAAATTGAGACTTAATTGCATTTGTATCTTTTTTTATTGTACGTCTCGAAACACTGAAATCAAGGGTGTTGTTCCAACCTTCTACAGTATTGTAATTCAAATTAGGCAGCAAAGCCGACATCTTAAAATGCGTTTTTCCATTATAGTCATAACCATTAAAAAAAAGCTTCCCAAAAGTCAGTTTATTTTGACGTTTCCAATACAATGAATCTACTTTAAAAACTGAATCTTTCTTTGAATTTTGTTTTTGATCGTATTTTTGTTCCTCCTCCGTTAATAATACAGGTCGATTTTTATACCAATAACTGGAGTCTTTTACCATAGCATCTTCAGTGACAGAAAACACTTGTTTATGAAAGAATTTTTTTGGAAAATGTTTTTTCATTTGGTAATTATAAAACGTACCAACCTTCACTTCTCCGGCATCAAATCCAAATATTTTTATACGAGCATTCAACCTTATTGAAATCGGTGCACTTATCGAGTCATTGATAAAACCATAAGTTTGTTTGATGTATAAGGTATCGACATAAGTCAAGCCTTGACGCTTGGTTACAAATAGATCTGCACTATGAATGTTAAACGTTTGATCTTGTATATACACATACCCTTCATACACAAAATCTGCTCTATTTCTGGGTGTTACTTTTATTTTATAAATTTTATTTCCATCATCCACAAATGAAGATTCTAATTGATATTTATACAGTAAAAAACCACCATCACCGATAGGAGACACAAATTCATTTTCTGTTCCTTGCCCTATTTGATCTGTATTTGCATAAAAATTATGTTTTACATCCGAAACTCTATTACTGCTATACCCATGTTTAACTCCTGCAATTCGCGAAGATTTCATTTCTTCCTTGTAATTATCTGGTCGTTGAAAATGGTATGTTGCAACAGATTCTGAAATACCCATTAAACCTAAATCGGTAGAATCAGGCATTTGCACCTGAATAAATTTCGGTAATTTTTTCGGAATGGAATCTAATCGTTCTACCCCTTTAATGTAAACGTCTACGGAATAATTATCGAGTAGTTTATTATATACAGGGCGACGTTGATTTGCTTTTTTAATGATCTCGTATCCATAATTTTTATTGTTTTTATGGATTACAGCAGTTTCTAATTCTTTGTCTTGCGTTTGTAAAACAATGGCAATATTGGAAATACGCGTTTTGGAACCTATCGCATATTTTTCGGTTTTATAACCAATGGAACGAACGACCAATGTAGGATTTTGTCCTTGCCTCAAGTCTAAGGTAAATTCCCCCATTAAATTTGTCACCGTTCCGTTCGAAGATCTTTCTACTAATACATTGGCGTACGGAATTACTTCTCCTTTTGCGTCCACCACTTTTCCTGAGATAGTCAAATACTCTTCTTTGACTCCTAATGCTTGCATCGCAAATGCAACTTTAAATGCCTCATCTTTGATTGCCCCATAACGCCCCGAAGAACCACCATGTCCAGCACTCATATTTGTTTTTAGCAATAACCAATTGGTATCCGTTTTCAACTCACGCAAACGTGCTGTATATTGCGCAGCCGCCCAGAATGGAACACGACTATCATTATAACCATTCGTAACCAATATAGATGGATAATTTTGATTTTTGATATTATGTAAAGGGCTATAAGACTTAATGTAATCGTATTCTTTTTTGATGTATGGATTTCCAATTTCGTCGAAATGCGCTTTGATGTTAGGCCACAAGGTATCTAACATATCTTCTAAGGTATTCACAAAGGGTACATCGGCAATAATTGCTCCATAGATTTCTGGTCGTTCGTTTGCGATACCCCCCATCAACAATCCTCCAGCACTTCCCCCTTGCGCGACAACACGTTTCGCTTTCGTGTATTTCGCATCGATTAAATATTGCGTAGCATCTACAAAATCGTGGATGGTATTTTCTTTTTTGAGTAACATCCCATCTTTGTGCCACCAATCCCCTAAAATACTTTCTCCACGTGGATGGGCTAAGGCATACACAAAACCTCTTTTTAAATACAATAAGGATGTCGGATTAAAAGTTGGAGATTGATTCATCCCATAACAACCGTAGCCTGTAATATACAAAGGATTAGAACCATCGCGTTTTAGGGTTTTCTTATACACCAAATCTACCGGAATTTTCTTTCCATCACGTGAAGGTGCCCATACACGTTCGGTAACATAATCATCTGGATTATATCCTTGCAATGTATCTACTTCCTTCACTTTATACGTATTGGTTTTCAAATCATACCTATAGGTAATTCCTTGTGTTTTCATGGAAGAAAATCCAAATTCAATCGCAAACGTATCTTTCATTTTTAAATTGGAAAAATACATGACACCTGTAGAATCAATTTCAGGAATTCGTGTAATTTTCTTCGATTTCAAGTGGAATATCAATAATTCTTTACGGGCATTTTTTCTTCTCGAAATATATAAATTCCCCATTTTATGTGTCGCACTAAGTAATACGCTCCCTTTTTCTTCCGGGAAAACAATATGTTCTTTTTTATCCGTTAGTAAATTCACTTCTTTAATTAAAAAATCAGGGGCTTTTTCGTTGGTAAAGACATTAAACCCTTCTCCAGAATAATGATCAATTTCTGTTCTAACTTTAGGTTTTTCACTATACAATTTAACCACTTTTGTTAAATCCCCCTTTAAATCAACCGCAAAAACATCTCCGGTATGATTCATAAAACTATTCTCAATCAACAAATAACGCTTCGAAAAAGTGGTGGACATACTCAAAGGAGCACCTCGGTTATCCATGCTTTCATAAATTTTGACATCCTGAATCGTATCTGTGCCAAGGACATGCAAAAAGACTTGATTACCCAATTTATGTTGCGCATCCTTTTTCATGTAATACACCGATTTATTGTCTTTTATCAAAACAAATGACCCAACATTTGCGATTTGTTCTTTAAATACACTGTCCTTATCGATGTGTTTAAAATAAAGCGTTCCAAAATCTCCTCCTTCGGTATTAACAGCGTATGCTAAAAGTGAATGATCGTCCGAAATTTGAACATTTTGCAATTGAAAGAACCCCAATTCTTTTTGTAATTCATTTGCATTCAGATATACTTGTTCTACTGCATTTGTATCCCCTTTTTTACGACAATATAAGGGATGTTCTTGATCCGGAATGTTGCGCGAATAATAGTAATAAATACTGTCTTTTTCATACGTTGTCTTATGATTTTCCTTCATCATCGCACGCATTTCTTCAAACATTTTTTTCTGCAAAATGGCTGAAGGCTTCATTTTTACGTCCGCGTAGGTGTTTTCCTCATTTAGGTAATTAATAACTTCCGGAGCATCTTTTGTCCGCATCCAATAATAATTTTGCAACACACTATCGCCATGTGTGACATAGTAATAGGGGATTTTCTTTGCTATAGGAAAGTCTTTTTCTTGGGAGAATATAAAAAACGGTAGTGCTAGGAATAAGCAAACGAAAAGCTTCAATTTTGTCATTATATTATTAGTTAGGGTAATTTACACCAAAATGAATGTGATGCCTGTTCATTCGTTTAGCCTTCGCTACGACACCACCATTCATTGAGGTTTAAGGGAATCTCTAAAAAATGCTTTTTTTCGTTCAACTTCAAAATTAAACTCCTCATTTACTTAAGTAAACTGCGGGTTTAATTTATTGTTTGCCTCAAAAAATCTAATTTTTAGAACTCCCATTTTTATTTAGAGATAAATTTGATTAATTCAGGAAGGTCTTTTTTGTATTGTTCTAAATCCCAAGTGATTCCAAAATAGGATGCATATTGTGCTAAGGGCTCTAAACCTACACTTGCTCTTAAATTATCCACATTATCAGGGTCTTTCAATGCAATTACATAATAGGTTCCATCCTCTTTTCTACCGATTTGACTTCCGTAAATTTGTGGATTTCCCAAACCAAGCGCAACGCGATCTTCTAGTAATGCTAACGATGAAGCTTTTGCATTTCCTTTTTGTACTGCATCTCGCATAATAGGCAGGTACTTTTGTTGCGTTTTTAAATCGGAATGTTGGATTACTAAGAATAAAGTTGAATTTCCCTCTCCTCCAACAACATCAGCACCTAACCATCCACGTTTATCTAATATTTTACGGATGACTTTTAAATTTGCTTTATCTGTTTTTTGAATCTTCTTCCAATGTGCTTTCATCTCATTCGAATTCATTCCAAATTGTTTTTCAATGCTATCCAATTGTTGGCGGTATAACTGATCCGTATGATGGATTTCTTTTAACGTTGCAATTAATGGTCGGTCGTACTCTTTCTCACGCACTTCTTGTTTTGCTTTTAGTGTATTCAAAGACGCATTCCAACGAACATCTGCATGCATTGGCGCAAAATATGCATCGTTGATTAGATCTATTGTATCTACGAATAAATCTCTAGAAATCATTCGATTCAAGTGATAAAACGCACTATCCATTCTACCAGCCTGTGCATTTGCCGCTCCTGCTTGATACCTGTGATTCGGAGTTGCTTTCCATTCGTAATAGGAAAAAGCAGTCGTGTAATTATCAGCTGCTTCGTTGTATTTTTTCACTTTGAACATGGAATCAGCAATTCCAGCATATTCTGCATATTTTTGTTGATTTATTTGTGCCCATGAAAGCGAACTTACAAGTAGACTTACCAAAAAGATTTTTATTCTCATTTTCATACTATTTATTTAGGTTACAAAACTAACACCCTATATTTTAAAAAAATTGTAAAAAATTAACCGATGGTGCTTTTAATTAATTGGTATTTGCAAAAAAAGACAATACTATGTTTGCAAAATTGTATAATTGAGACATCAGCTTCAAAAACAATTTGTTTTAGGTAATACACACGAAAAGTCAAAAGGTTCAATCGAAATTCATATTTTTCTAAAAAACGAAAGTATTATATAAATATTGTTTGAAGGGTTAAATCCATAAAAACAGGTATTTATACGTATATTTTTCGATGTGTAATTAGGGTTAATACGTGATTAAATCACATTTTTCATAGGAATAAAGTGTAAAAAATCACATAATTCATATGAATAAGGTGTAAAAAATCACATAATCTATAGGAATAATCATAAAATGAGTATCTTTACATGAATTAAAAAGCATAAAAAAATGGATAGAATCATTCATAAAGAGTTCGTTAACTGGAAAAATAAAGCAAATAGAAAACCATTGATCGTTCAAGGAGCGCGTCAGGTAGGGAAAACCTATGCTATTAAAACCTTCGGTAAATTAGAATTTTCACAGTGTATCTATCTCAATTTTGATGAAAATCCAGAATATAAAGATTTTTTTAAAGATACAAAAGATGTAAGTCGAATCGTAAACAACATTGAACTTGCTTTCGGTGTTCAAGTAAATCCTGAAAACACCTTATTGTTTTTCGATGAAATACAAGAATGCAACGAAGCACTAAATACACTGAAATATTTTTACGAAAATCATCCTGAATATTATATCTGTTGCGCAGGTTCATTGTTAGGTGTCGCTATGAGTCGCGGGAATTCTTTCCCCGTAGGAAAAGTCGATTTCTGTACATTATACCCTTTTTCGTTCGAGGAGTTTTTAAAGGAGGTAGATACAAATCTTTATACCTATTATCAAACAATCGTTACATTAGAACCCATTCCAACCTTGTTTTTTAACCAACTTCAAGAAAATTTCAAAATGTATATGCTTACCGGAGGAATGCCAGAAGCAATACTCACCTACCTCACAACCAAAAATACAGAACAAGTTCAAAGCGTGATGCAGTCTATCCTGCGAGCTTACGCGCTAGATTTCTCCAAATACGCTTCCAATAAAGATGTAGTGAAAATTTTACATACGTGGAATTCTATCCCTTCACAATTAGCGCGCGAAAACAAAAAATTTCTGTTTCAAACAATCAAAACGGGCGCGCGTGCCAGAGAATATGAAGATGCAGTCAATTGGTTAGTAAACGCTGGATTGGTATACAAAATTTACAGGAACAACAAACCAGCATTTCCTGTTTCTGCATACGATGACTTAAATGCTTTTAAAATCTATTTATTAGACGTCGGATTATTACGCCGATTTGCAAACCTTGATCCAAGTATCGTGTTGAATGGAAATTCCTTGTATACCGAATTTAAAGGTTCACTAACCGAAAATTACGTACTTCAAAGTCTATTGACACAAACGGAGAACATACCTCGTTATTGGACTTCCGAAAATACAGCCGAACTCGATTTTATTCTACCTTATAAGAATGAAATTATTCCCATTGAAGTAAAATCAGGTGAAAATATCAAAAGTAAAAGTTTAGCTGTATACCGTAAAACCTATCAACCTCGCGTGAGTATTCGTTTTTCGTTAAAAAACATCCAATTTGACGATGGTTTATTGAATATCCCTCTTTTTCTAGCGGATAGAACCATACAATTACTCGCAAAAACATAATTTACATTTTTTTTCTACTTTCATTGAACCTTTTCAAACTTCGTGAGTACTATGGACACAAACCATTTCTAACTACTTGGAATTAGGCCTTCCCAATCGTTTGAAATTCAAAATTTATAGCATGAAAAAATGTATTTATATCGCTCTACTTTGCTTAACCTCCTGGACAATTTTCGCACAGGAAGCAGAACAAATTGATCTTGGACCATACGGAACATTAGTTGTTCGAACAAACAAGAAACCCATCGAATACTATGAAACCCAAATGAAATTATGGGAGAAAAAAGTAC
>CANHRS010000096.1 GCA_947463445.1 Flavobacteriia bacterium
TATTTCTTTTTGTAATCTATTCGATGATCGTATTTCAAAATTAGAGAAAGATAAATCCAATGCTTTTTATTACCTACGCTCTGGTGTAGCAGAATGGACTTCAGAAAAAGATATGCTCATAAATGGTTCACTTGAAAAAAATGCACTTTTCAAAAAAGGCGAAGCATATAACGCTTCAAATTTTCAATATATTGGCTTTAGAAATAAGGTGGAATGGAAAAAATGGGAAGGTAAAGGAAATATAGGTTTTAATTATTTATATTTTGCTAATAGATTTGATACAGACCCTTTAAAACCTATATTAAAAGTAAAAATTGCAGATAAATTCTATTGTGATGAATATGAAATACGCATACAGGATTATAAACGATTTATACTATGGAATAAAACGATTTTTGGTGAAAATTCAGAAGAATTCAAAAATTCAATTCCAGACACTAGTAATTGGAATGCAAATGATCTTAATATGTTTCATGGAAAATCCAATAATGTAAGTGCTCATGATCAAAATTTCACGTTATTAAAAGGTCTCACTGAAAATCAATTAAAAAGTTACAACCAATGGATATCTAATAGCATATTCTATAATTACCTATATTCTCAAGGGAAGATTAGAGAAGTACATTTTACGAAAACAACAAAAGATAACTATTTCACAATTGAACGCTATTTCAATGGATTTTTCGATTCTTTAATAATCGGAGAAAAAGTGAATTTTTATCCGGAACAAAGAGTACCAAATGTATTTGAAAAAATAATGTGTCAAAAATATAGTGATAGTTTAGTTATAAATGGAAAATTTAATTTTGGTGAAGGCATGTCCATCTTTAGTAATAAACATTTGGCAGAGAACTATGACTTTAAATGTATCGTTTTAGAAATGCAACCTGGAAAATGTTACTTTCAATGGACTCCAAGAAGTAAAAACTTTATTCCAAATAAACCTTTCAACATCTGGGAGAATTACAGAATGATTGTCGAGTGGAAACCATGGGATAATAAAAATCACTCTAGTTCAACTAAACTAAAAAGTAAAATTGATTATTTAAAACCAATTAATTTACCTTCAGTTAAAATTAATGAGAATTTATATTGTTTAAAAAGAGAAAAGTTCATCGCAGATTATTGGTGGTATTTAAAAAATGTAAACCATATTTTCGGTTTAAATTCAAAGGAATATAAAAATGCTTTTCCTGATTCTACGCTATGGTGTCGTGAAAAATTTCAAATTTTTAAAAATCTTCATAATTTAACCAATTTAACTGATTCAATAATCCAACAAAATTTTGATATTGCATCACAAACACCATTAGATGCGATAACTAGTAATCAATTAGAGAATTACCTTAAATTTGAATCCGATAAAGAATTTAAATATTATCTTGAAAACCATGGTTACCTCAAAAGTTTGAACACAGAAAATAACAATCCTATATTCACTCGTGAGGCTTATTATGAAGGAAAATTAGATTCTTTTTGTTTACGTGAAAAATTCATGTTTTATCCTGATTTGAGTTTACCTAATGACTATCAAAAACAATTAGTTAACGAATATACCAATAAACAAATCGAAAACTTCGAATATTCACCGTCAAACCCAAACTCTATTCATTCATTATATATTAACAAAACTTATTACGATAAAATAATAGACAAATCAAAATCAGTTACTGATTTTCAACTAAAACCAGGTATTAAACTCTCAGATATAAAACCATTTGATCTTTGGGAAAATTATCGTTTTGTCATGACTTGGAAATCATGGAATCCAAATCAAACCAAGTAATATGCGTTTATTTAGATCCATCACCAAACTCAGCGATGAGGAATTGATGCGCGACATTATCGCGCATCACTCCCACCCTGCCATCACGGAACTTCACCGAAGGTATAGTCCGAAATTGATGGGGTATTTCTTTAAGATGTTGAATAAACAAGAAGAAACGGCACAAGATTTTGTCCAAGAACTCTTTTTGAAAATTTTGGAGAAAAAACACCTTTACGATCCTAGTAAAAAATTCTATACTTGGATATTTACAGTGGCTTCCAACATGTGTAAAACTTCCTACCGCAATCAATACGTCGTTTCCTATGAAGATAACCTTACTGAACACGGACACATCACGGAAGATTTAGCAGAAAAAGAACGTTTTCATATCCTACTTGAAAAAAGTTTGAGTAACTTAGAGCATGCACATAAAACGGTATTTGTTTTGAGACACCTAGAACATTTTTCACTACAAGAAATCGCTGATATCACCGAAGTTTCTTTAGGAACGGTGAAGTCGCGCTTGTTTTATGCCACACAAAAAATGGCAGACCAACTGAAAATTTACCAACCAACTGGTTTAGACCAACTTTTTAAACATTTTTAAGATGAGCACATCTACCAAAAACGAAGAATACATTTACGAACTCCTTGAAAACATTGCGTTTGAAGACTTGACAGCAGAAGATCAAGCCTTGGTTCGCGCACACATCGGGGAAGATAATTACCGTTTGCAATACCAATTATTACAGGCAACACAGGAAATACCAACCGAAAAACACACTGTAAAATCCTTGGTATTGCCTACCTCATCCACACGAACCATTCCGTTGTACCAAGCAGTGCTTGCCGTTGCCGCAGTGGTTACATTTTTTCTTGTAATTTGGCCAAAATCGAATACTTCCATACGAACGATATACAAAGAAGGTCCTACCCAGGTTTCTACAAACACCATCCACGACACGATTTACCAACAAGTGGTTCGCGAAAAAGTAGTGTACAAAACAATAAACAATAATCTTACAGAAACCACGACCGAAATTCCAGCACCTGTATTTGCTCCACAAGAATTGGCAAGCGAAAAAATCGTATCCTTAAAAGACGACCCTATTGCACAACAATTCATGGCAGAAATGGCGATGTATGAAGGGAGATGAGAGTGACGTGTGACGTGTGACGAGTGACGGAAATACACCATAAGTTCATAAGCTGCTTCCATCCTAGAGGAGAGAAAGCTATGCTTTCGAAGACTAAGCGGTAGCGCAGGGAAAACGAGGGAGGTGACAAAAAACATAACATTATCAATCAAAAACTTATCACAAAAATCCAAAAATGAAAAATTCACTCCTAAACACGAAACTATTTTTCGTTTTATTTCTTAGCTTGATTGCATTACCAAGTATTGCTCAACAAAACAAAGACTCACTTTTAAAACAGGATGTACAATTCATTTATGAAGAATTAAAGTTTATGTTCGACTATGACCAAGCTTTGAGAAAATATCCTATGTATAAAACGTTTGATACTCACGTTATAGACAGTATCGAAAAATTACCACAAACTGAAATTGAAAAATTCAAACAAGAACATAAAATTCAATCCGACACTTTAGATTGGTTAATTCATACGAATTATATCCAACCTTTCGATAAAATACATACTCAAAGACTTTTAGAAATCACCAAAAAATATGGATTTCCAACAGTAAAAAGAATGAACGCCTATTTACCCGAGAAAATAAAAGGGGAATTTAATCCAATTGTTATTTTACTTCATAGTCCTAAAATCTTTTGGGAAGAAGCAATCACATTGATTACCAATGAATTTAATATTGGAAATTTAGATCGTTGTTCCTACGGCTACATCATGTGGCATTTACATGGTAGAAAAGATATGTCCTTCTTATTAAACAATGGGTATAAAATCACGAATGAAAATGGAATTCAGGGAGTAAAAGCAGTTGATTGTGGTGAAAAAAAGTAGTGAAATATATTTCAATTAACCATGCAAAAATATACACTTACCCTATTCTTACTTCTATTCTTAAATTCTGTTTTTGGACAAGCAGAAAGATTTATCAGTTATAACAACCATAGAAATAAAGCTTTAAATGCAATGAAAGCCAAAAATTACACATTGTCTCAGCAATATTTTGACTCTGCATTTTTACAAATAGATTTTATACCGTATGATTATTTTTATGCTTTTCAAGCAGCAATAAATGATTCTAATTTTCAAAAAGGAACTAATTATTTAATTCAAGGTGCATTGGTAGGATTAAATAGTGATAGTTGGTTCACAACAGAAACCAATATCTATTTTTCAAAAAATGAGGGAAAGAATTTTAGAAAATATAAAGATTCTCTTTTAAAAATTCATTTTCAGCAAATAGATACTTTTTATTACAATGAATTACTTAATTTGAAGAAAGTAGATCAAGCTATTAGATCGCAAACAAGTAATGATTCGCTCATCTATTTTCAAGACAGTTTAAATTTTGAAAAACTAATCGATCTCTCAAAACAATTTGGTTTCCCAAGCTTCAAAACAACAGGATATGGGTTTAATGTTGCTAATCTAATTTTATGGCACCAACGTGATAGATATCCAAATTCTAAACAATGGATAGAAATTCTACCTTACATTAATACTCAAATTAAATTGGGGTATGTTAACCCAAATATGTTTTTAATGTTCGATGAATTCATCAAAAAATAACTAAATGAAATACCTACTAGTAGCCATATTCTTTTTTTCTTTTGTTCAAATAAGTTATTCCCAAAACTACATTGATTTTCAAAAAAACATCACGCGTGCTGAAATCGCCATTTTAGATTCCAATTATAACGAAGCATCTAACATCTATTACGATCTTTTTCAAAATTACGACTTTGTGTTTTTAGGAAATTGTGTGTCTGCTTGTCAATCTGCTATTGCCATCAATAACGATACCTTGGCTTTTTATTTTGCTGAAAGAGCAATCAAACACGGGTTAAAGATGAACCAAATCGAAACCGAGAAAACCTTGAAATTGCTACAAACGAAACCCCAATGGAATACGTTTAGTGCTAATTATGATTCATTACGTGCTATTTACATTAAATCCGTAAACTGGGAATTAAGAAAAAAGATTAACGAATTGCACGACCGTGACCAACTTTGGCGCGATAGACACGAACTACAATGGTGGAACTTATTGTGGAACCCCATCATCAAACATTTTTGGTATAAGGATTTGGAAAAAATCGTTGAAATGGAACTTGTTCCGCTCATCAACGAATACGGTTATCCGGGAGAAAAATTAATTGGCATCGACGAGAAATACATGCACCATAAGTTCCGAGAGGAACCTTACAATTCCTTTATGGTTAGACTTATTCTAATTCATTATTACAGTAAAAACAGAAGTTTAGATGATACTTTTTTAATCGATGAAATAAAAAAAGGGAATCTGAACGCAAAACAATTCGCAGATTTTCATGATTTTAGGGCTTCATATTTTTCGGAAGGTTCAAATGAATTTTATGCCCAATGGTGTTATAATCTAAAATTTTCAAAAACTGAAATTGAAGAAATAAACAAACGTCGTGCAGAAATCGGATTAGGTACTCATGAGCAACGCTTGCGAGAATTGAAAAATTTTATTAATTCTAGAGGAAAAATATATAATAATGATCCCAAACCATACGTTAAGATTTTTTAAAGTATAACAAGATTTAACCATGCAAAAACTCTTATTAATACTTCTACTTATATCAAGCACATACATTTTCGCTCAAAAATCAATCTCAAAAGAGAGTATCCTTCCTGTTAATTCTCCTAACTTTCAAAATTTAGATTCCATTTTTTCTAATAAGAATTTGATTGGTTTGGGGGAATGCACCCATGGCACAAGCGAATTCACCACGATGAGAAAACAAATCTTTCAATATCTTGACGAACAACATGGTTTTAATACCATATTTATTGAAGCTGATTATAGTGCTTGTCTTCGACTCAACCGTTACGTAAATGGTGCTGAGGATACGATTCAAAAAGCAATAAATGAATTACTCTATTTTGCTTGGACTACGGAAGAAATGAAAAATTTCGTAGAATGGATTCGAGATTACAACCTAACAAATAAAGCCAAAATTCAATTCGTTGGATGCGATCCATCCTCAAAAAGTCAACTTAATTTTCGAGATAGTTGCATGGCTGTTAATATTATAGAATACCTAAAAAAGAATGCATCATCAAAAGGTGTTTTCATCGCACATAATGGGCATATTGCGAACATAAATAACACTAAATACGGTAACTCAAGAATTACAGCCGGATATTACTTACGAAAATCTCTTGACTCGAATTACCTTAGTATAGCACAAACCACAAATACAGGTTTATTCAATGCTTTTACTTACAAAGGAAACACACCACTTTTCACACGTTGTGAATTAAAAAAAGCAAATCATCAGTCCTTAGAACACCAACTCTCCAAATTCAAAGTACCGATTTTAATTGTCAAATATAATGCAATTCGAAAAGTATCTAAACTTTACTACACATCTATAGGACATTCCTATGGAAAAATAAACGAACAGTATACTATCCAACGTTATTCATATTTAACCAAAAATATCTTTGATTACGTGATATATTTTGAAAATACGAAGGAAACTCAAATGTTGATTATTCTAAACAATGAAAAATTCACTCCAAAACACTAAACTGTTTTTCGTTTTATTTCTTTGCCTTATTGCATTACCAAGTATTGCTCAACAAAATAAAAACTCGCTTTTGAAACAGGATGTACAATTCATTTATGAAGAATTAAAGTTTATGTACGACTACGACCAAGCATTGAGAAAATATCCAATTGAAATAAGAAATATGAATTTTAAAATAATTTATTGCATTTTCAAGGTTAAATTAATGTATTAATAACCATTTAATTAGAGTGTTACTATCTACAATACTCCAAGAATGAGGATGTTTACTATTTGAAGGTTTTCTAACTCCTTTATTTTGTGACAATTCAA
>CANHRS010000097.1 GCA_947463445.1 Flavobacteriia bacterium
AATTGCTACAAACGAAACCCCAATGGAATACGTTTAGTGCTAATTATGATTCATTACGTGCTATTTACACTAAATCCGTAAACTGGGAATTAAGAAAAAAGATTAACGAATTGCACGACCGTGACCAACTTTGGCGCGATAGACACGAACTTCAGTGGTGGAACTTGTTATGGAAGCCACTCATCAAACGTAGATGGTATAAGGAATTGGAAAAAATCGTTGAAATGGAACTTGTTCCGCTCATCAACGAATACGGTTATCCGGGAGAAAAACTGATTGGCGTTGATGAAAAATTCATGCATCATAAATTAAGTGAAGAACCTAATAAATCTTTTATGGTCAAACTTATTCTTATCCATTATTACAGTAAAAACAGAAGTTTAGACGATACTTTTTTAATCAATGAAATTAAAAATGGGAATCTGAACGCAAAACAATTTGCAGACTTCCATGATTTTAGAGCAAGTACTTCAGGTAATAATGATTATTACTGTCAATGGTATTGGAATCTAAAATTTATGATGTCCTTAAATAAGAATATAACAGAAGAAGACGTAAACAAACGTAGAGCCGAAATCGGATTAGGACCACATGAACTTCGCTTACGTGAATTGAAACATTTTATTGAAGGAAGAAAACAACGAAATAATCCCAAACCTTTTGTTGAGATCATTTATTAACTCACATCAACAACTCCCAAAACGTACTCGAATTCACCACCTGCGTGCTCGCTGGATGATATTTTTCCGTAAAGGATTTCGTAAACTTCGCTTTCTGCTTCGGATTGATTAATAAAAAATACTTCAATTAAACATCAAAAAACATAATAATTTGATATTACACTTTCAAAAAAATATAATAATTTGATAATTAACTTTCAAAAAAGTATAATAATTTGACAATTAAAAACGATCTAGAACTAATTTTTAAAGAGAATTTTCAATTAAAAAATAAAAGTAAATAGAAAAATGGGAGTTCTAAAAATTAGATTATTCGAGGCAAACAAAAAATTAAAACCGCAGTTTACTTGAGTAAATGAGGAGAGAAAGCATTGCTTTCGAAGACCAAACAGTAGTGCAGGGAATCAAAAGATGTTTATAATACGAAGAAAAAGCAATTTATAGAACTCCCATTATGCTTCGCCGTCCAACTGCTGATCCGGCTTCACTTCCGTCTCTACTTTCTTAGGTCCTGCATAGGATTGTACATTCGATGGTGCATTAATAACATTATCCATCTCATAGATATTTGCTTCGATTGGATCTGTAATTGCTTTGGAAGTATCTCTAAAAACTTCTGAAAAGTTCATGTCTTTTTTCATGTCTAATCCAGATTGCTTGATCTCCTGTTGTAAATCTTCGGAAGCATTCTTGATTTGATGAATCGTTTTTCCTAAGGTACGCGCCAAATTTGGAATACTTTTCGAACCGAAAAAGATTAATACAAAAAGTAAAATCAATAGTATCTCTGAACCCGCAACATCACTTAAGAAAAGTACCATATTCATCTATTTAGGATGCAAATTTACGAGTAAAAATCACAGAAAAAACAGACTTGGAATAATTTGTTTACTTTTGTTTCCATGCATTTTGTAATCGTCGATATCGAAACCACTGGTGGTAATCCGCAAAACAGTAAAATCACTGAAATAGCGATGTACAAATGCGATGGTGAACAAATAATCGATGAATTTGTAACACTTATAAATCCGGAAACTTCCATCCCTCCTTTTATCGTAAATCTAACAGGAATTACCGATCGAATGGTTGCAAGTGCACCTGTATTTGAAGAGGTCGCACAAACCATCGAAGAATTTTCGGAAGGATGTATATTTGTTGCGCACAATGTTGGGTTTGATTACGGAATGATACGTGCCGAATTTAAAGCACTTGGCAAATCCTTTTCGCGACCAAATATGTGTACCGTAAAAGCATCGCGATTAGTAATCCCAGGATACGAATCCTATGGATTAGGAAAAATAACAAGAGCACTAGGTATCGAAATCAAAGGTAGGCACCGTGCTGGTGGAGATGCATATGCAACAACAATTCTTTTTCAACTATTGTACAAAACCAACAAAGACTTACTGCTTGCGCAAATAACTTCAAACCTAACACCAGATACGCTAAATCCTAAATTAGACTACGAAGCAGTATCCGAAATCCCCAACAAAATAGGTCTATATGTATTTTACAATGAATTCAACCAAATCATTTTCATTGGAAAAAGCAAAAAAATTCGCAAACAAGTAGAAGTACATCTCGAAACCCCAAAATCCAAAAAAGCACTCGTTATGCGTACCGAAATTACGCGTATCGACTTCCATGTGACGCAAACCGAATACGTAGCGAAAGACTTACATAAAAAATTAATCATCAAACACACTCCAAAGTACAATACGATTCCAAAAAAAACAATAAATTAGTTTACTAGTTTATTGCTATGAAGTCTACACTCGGATTGTTCTTCCTCTTATTTACGTTCTTTGTTCGTGCACAAGGGGATGAAATCTGGATATATCCAAACAAAGGCCAATGGGATGCTTAAATAAACTATAAAATTGATTTACAAGCAGGTAAAATGTATCTCGAAAACAATCGATTTACCTACCATTTTTATGAATCTCCTCACAAACACACATATACAAACAAACGGAAATCAGCTGACAAAAACATTTCCATACACAACCATGTTATACAACAATCATTTATTGGAGCCAACCCTACTATGCATAGTTCGGTAGATAATTCACCACATTACACCAATTATTTCATTGGAAAAGATTCTTCTACTTGGCGTTCGAATGTTCATGCTACGCAAGAAATCACCTATTCTAATTTCTATCCAAACATTGATATGTATATCGATGCACATAATCAACGACTAGAATATTCCTTTAAAATTGCACCAAACACAGATCCTTCTCAAATAAAATATACCATTGCAGGTACCGAAAATATAACTATAGACGCTACTGGAAACTTACATTACCGCCACGGATTAGGAGAAATCGTTGAACAAAAATTAATCGCTTGGAACCTCGACACGAAAGGAAATAAAACACTTGTTCCAATAAAATTTACACTTGAAAATAACCTTATTTCGTACGAATTTCCAAATGGATACAACAAAAACCAAGTCTTAATTATAGGAAAACCTTGTAAAGATGGAACGTATTCCTGGAAACTTCGCTATGTCGATAGCTTTGGAAATGAACATTTTAAGTTAGGTCATGTAAACCTAATTAGATAAATACTAGCGGTAATCTACACCAAACGAATACTAATATCTTGTACTTCAACAACATCCCCAGGAATCAGTTTGGCACGTTTACGCGTCTCAACTTCTCCATTACGTATTACCATCTCCTCTTCCACAATCATTTTTGCATGACCACCTGTTTGTGCTAATCCAAGCGCTTTTAATAACTGAATTAATTCAATGTATTCTCCTGTAATCTTAAATTCTTGTACTGTCATTTTTTTTCAATTAATTTGGTAAATATCTTTTGTGAAGCCATATACGGAGTAATTTTACCCGTAACCACCTCTTTTTCTATTTGTTCTATGAAATCGGAAGACTGAATTAATAAATGTTGCCAAAGCATATCTTTTACCGATTCTTTCATCCAAAATACCGATTGTTCTTTTCGTCTTTCTTCCAAAAATCCAGATTGTATCAACTGAGTTTCGAAAGTTTCTATCATGTTCCAAACACGTTTGACAGAATCCGTATCAAACATACTATAAGATAACACGTTAGGAATCCATCCAGAATCTTTGGCTGGAAATAAATGCAATGCTTGCTTATAGGTTTGTACCGCAATTTTTGACTTATCAGGCATTTCATCCGCTTTCGTGATAACAACCGCGTCTGCCAATTCCATAATACCGCGTTTGATACCTTGTAATTCGTCGCCAGCTACTGGTAACATCAACAGTAAAAAAAAGTCTGTTAAGGCATTTACTGCAGTCTCCGATTGACCAACTCCGACGGTTTCTATCAATATAACATCAAATCCTGCCGCTTCACAAACTATAATCGATTCTCTTGTTCGCTGTGCTACACCTCCTAAAGAATTTCCAGAAGCTGTAGGTCGTATATAGGCATTCGCACTACTTGCAAGGTGCGTCATTCTTGTTTTATCTCCTAAAATACTACCATGACTTCTTTCACTACTCGGATCGATACTTAATACAGCAACTTTTTTCCCTGCAGCAAGCAATAAAATTCCTAGTTGCTCGATGAACGTACTTTTACCAACACCTGGAACACCTGTAATGCCTATGCGCATTGATTTTCCTGAAATTGGAATACAGCGTTGCATCAAGACATTTGCTTTTTCTTGATCAGAAGGTACGGTACTTTCAATTAGAGTAAGCGCTACAGAAAGTATGGAACGATCACCACGAAGAATACCGTCAAATAAAGATTCCACAGAAAGCGAATTTTTAAACTCCTTTCGAAACCTTAACCATTCATTTTCATTGTGTGTAGTCATTTATTTCCCTTCTTTACACAAAGTTAATCATTGTTTTTCTATCTTTTATCGTAAATTTATCGTAGTAGTTTATATTGCCTTTGTAAGATTCGTTAAAAAAATAGCATTCCACTTCATGGTTAAAATTGGTTTACTCTCTGATACCCACAGTCACCTCGACCCAAAAATATTTGAATACTTTCAAGAAGTAGATGAAATTTGGCATGCAGGAGATATTGGAGCGATAGAGGTAACTGATCAATTAAAAAAATTCAAGCCATTACGCGCAGTATACGGGAATATTGACGACCATATTTTACGACGCGAATTTCCGGAGTTTAATCGATTTACAATTGAAAATATAGAAGTTCTAATGACGCATATCGGAGGAAAGCCAGGGAAATACGCCAAACCAGCACTTGATGCACTTCAAGAAAAAGCACCAAAACTTTTTATATGCGGACATTCACATATATTATTAGTAAAAATGGATCCGAAATTTAATATGCTATGGATGAATCCTGGTGCGTGTGGAATAAAAGGATTTCACCAAGTAAAAACACTTTTACGTTTCGAAATTGATGGAGATAAAATTCAAAACCTAGAAGCAATTGAAATTGGAAAAAGAGTGTAACTAATCCTTATATTTGTACATTAGCTAACAATAAATGAAATTCATCCAACTAATTTTACTGCTTTGTTTCACTGGATATTCCTTCGGACAAATCGGTGGTATCTCAAGTTTTTCATCGCTAAATCAATCTTATTCTGCTAGATCTTCTGCTATGGGTGGAAGTTTTATTACTATTAAAGATGCGGATATAAATTTAGGAATTAGTAATCCTTCTTTGTTGAATGAACAAATGCATAATCAAATCGGTTTTAGTCAACAAATTCAAACAGGTGGCGTAAATTTCGGTATGTTGTGTACCGCAAAAACGCTAACAAAAATACAAGGTGTTGGTAGTGCATCGCTTCGCTATGCCAATTATGGTTCTATGAAAGAAACTCTTGAAAACGGAACAATTATTGGCGATTTTACTCCTGCAGATTTTATTATGAGTGCAGGTTATGGAAGAAAAATTAAAGATCGTTTATTTGTTGGGCTTCAAACATCGCTTTTATACGCGCAATACGCTTCGTTTTTCTCACTTGGTGTGGGAGTAGATTTTGCTGCAACGTATGAAAACAAAGAAAAACAAACGCTTGTCACCCTACTCGTGAAAAATGTTGGTACCCAATTTAAGGGTTTTGTCAAAAAGAGCAATACCATGTTACCTGCGGAAATTCAACTCGCATTTACACATAAATTAGCACATGCACCTATTCGATTTTCCTATCTAGCACACCATTTAAATTATTGGGATTTAAGTTATCAAACACCTATGAATATTGGGAAAATAGATCCACTTACAGGAGATTCCATACAAGTGGTTCGCGCAAATACCTTACAAAAAATAGCACACCATTTTACGCCACAAATTGAATTTTTATTCTCCAAAAACTTCCATCTTCGTATGGCATTTGATTATCACCGTCGCGAAGAATTTAAATTACCGAATCGTCCTGCTTTGGCTGGTTTTTCCTTTGGTGTTGGTATGTATTTCAAACGATTTAATTTAGATTACGGGTTAAAAATATACGCTGCTTCAGGTTCCTTAAATGGTATTACCTTAACAACAAACCCTGCAAACTGGAGAAGATCTGCCAACTAATTTTTATAAATGTGCCACATAAAGTTCTCTTACTTACCCCTCCATTTACCCAATTAAATACACCGTATCCAGCAACAGCGTATCTAAAAGGATTCTTAAACACACTCTCAATACCCAGCTATCAAAGCGACTTAGGAATCGAAGTTATTTTATCGCTGTTTTCAAAAAATGGATTGACACAAATATTCCAAATTGCAGAAACACAAAAAAAACTTTCTGCAAACGCACAACGCATACTTCGACTACAGGAGAATTACATAAACACGATTGATGCTGTAATCACATTTTTACATGATACCAATCCTAGTATTGCACACATCATTTGTGAACGAAATTATCTTCCTGAAGCATCTCGATTCATGCAGTTAGAAGATTTAGATTGGGCATTTGGAACGATGGGAATTCGGGATAAGGCAAGACATCTAGCAACATTATACCTCGAAGATATTTCCGATCTCATTTCCGAAGCTATCGACCCGCATTTTGGCTTTAGTAGATATGCAGAACGTTTAGCAAGATCCGCTTCAAGTTTTGATGATTTATATGATGCATTGGCTAAAGAACCAAGTTATATAGATCA
>CANHRS010000098.1 GCA_947463445.1 Flavobacteriia bacterium
AAATAAATTATGGATATAAAAATAGGAATATTATAAAGTCTATTTATTAAATTAAATAAAAAAATGAAAATAATTAAAGTGACATAAAAAGTAGTCAATTATCAAACTGGTTATTCGCGTATATTTGATTGTTTAATATAAAATAAACTATCAAATACCTGATCTCCAAAATCTGCTTGCCAAATAACTTTAGAACTCCACTCTTCAGTAGGTGAAATCCAATGACCTCTTGAATTTTTAACTTTCATTGTAAACCCAGAAACACAATTTGTCCATCTGAACTGCACCCCATCATCCCTCGATTTGATTTCAAGTGTAGGAATTGTCGTTGATCTAAGATATTGATCAAACACTTTTTCAAGTGGAATTCCAGTTTCTTCTATAATCAATCGCTCAATTTGTTTAGAAGTAATTATTTGATGATAAAACTTCTTGTTAATTGCTCTCAATAAATTGCGAAATTGCACATCATCATTCATTAGTTGTCTAACGATGTGAATTAAATTGGACCCTTTAAAATACATATCTCCACTCCCCTCTTTATTTACACCGTATGCACCAATAATAGGAATGTCATTTTTTATTCGATTTCGTATCCCGATTATGTAATTATTTGCAGCTTCTTTACCAAACAAACATTCCGTATATAATACTTCTGAATAACTTGTAAATGCTTCGTGAATCCACATATCTGCAATATCATTAGAGGTAATACTATTCCCAAACCATTCATGCCCACTTTCATGTACTATAATGAAATCCCATTTATCCCCTGTTCCAGAATGAGAAATATCCGAACCATCGTAACCATTTTTATATTTATTACCATACGCAATTGCACTTTGATGTTCCATTCCTAGATGTGGTGATTCCACTAGTTTATAACCATCTTCATAAAACGGATAGGGACCAAACCAATTCTCAAGACAAGACAACATAGATTTAACTTGTTCAAACTGCTTTTTTGAACGATTCAAATTACCTTCTAACACCCAATAATCTAAAGAAAGTTTTCCTTTTTCTCCGATATATTCATCAGACCAATGAACATATTTCCCAATGTAAGGGACTATATTATAGGAATTAATTGGATTTTTAACTTCCCAGTAGTAAATGATATTGTTTTTATCTACCTCTTTTTTCCCGACAAATTTTCCATTGGATACCGCGACCAATTCAGTAGGAACTTTAATCGAGATTTTAGCACCTAAATCTGGTTCATCACTTTGATGGTCTTTACAAGGATACCAGGAACTAGCTCCCAAACCCTGGCATGCAACTGTCATCCATGGATTTCCACTTACATCTTTAGACCAAATCCACCCACCATCCCAAGGGGCATTAATTGCTCTCCTTGGTTTACCAGAGAAATAGATGTTGAGTTGATACATTTTATCCGAATGCAATTCATTTTCGAAGTGGATGTAATAAACATTACCAATCCGAATTAATGAAGTTTTTTCTTCAGCAAAAGAAACAGAATCTATTTCCATAGGTTCTTGTAAGTCAACTTGCATTTTTTGACCTGGACGTAAGGTGAAAAAAGTTATCGTATTTACTCCTATCACTTTTTGTTTATTAAAGATAGGTTCAATTTCTAAATCATATTTTTTAACATCCCACCAGGAACGTTCTTGAGTGATACTTCCACGAAGGGAGTCGTGTCTCGAATGAAACAATTGACACAATGATATTGAAACATTAAAAAAAATGAAATAAGAAAGAGAGATAATGATTTTGAATTTCATAATTTTAGGGTCTTTTAAGTCCTCAAAGATAATTGAATATGTATTTTACTTTTCAATTATTTGGCTATATTTGAGTTCAATAAAATAAAAATATCATGATGAAATCATTTTTGAAAAAATATTCAATTCATATTGCAGCTTTTGTAATTATGTATTTAATTGTTGCAGTGTTTTTTAAACCGCAAATTGACGGGTATTTTTTAAAACAACATGATATTGAACAATGGATGGGGGCCGCTAATGAAACTGATAAATTTAGAGAAATTTCAGGCGAGGAACCACTTTGGACAAATGCTGTGTTTGGAGGGATGCCAACTACTCAAATATCAGTAGTATATCCAGGTAATTACTTTAAAAGAATTTCAAATTTCTATTACAGTTGCATTCCTAATCCAATGGGAATTGTATTCTTACATTTAATTGGTTTTTACATTTTAGGCTTATTTTTAAAAGTAAGACCATTAGTTGCAATGTTAGGAGCAATTGCATTTGGATTTGCTAGTTATGAAATTATTGTTATTCAAGCTGGTCATATTACCAAGGGGAATGCTACAGCATTAATTGCACCTTTACTAGGTGCTTTTATTTACAGTTATAAGACAAATCGATTATGGGGAATTATATTTTCTGCAATTTTTATGGCCTTTGAAATCGGCATGAATCACCTTCAAATCACTTATTATTTTCTATTTGTTTTATTTTTTGTGGGTCTCTATCTATTGGTGGATGCAATCCAAAAAAAACAACTTAAATTGTTTTTCATAACCACCGCAGGAGTTATTGTAGCATATCTACTTGCTTTCTTAGTGAATATTGGAAATATAGCTTTAACTCTAGATTATGCAGAAAATACAATTAGAGGAAAGAATGAAGTAACTATTCTACCTAATGGAGAAAATGATTCAAAACAATCTTCAGGATTAGACAAAGATTACATTACAGAATGGTCCTATGGAATTGGTGAGTCTTTTACGCTGTTATCTCCAAATGTTAAAGGTGGAGGTTCATTTCCTTTGAAAGGAAGTCAATTTGAATCCGTGATTGAGAATTCGGACTTTTCTCCTGAAATCACATCTAAACTTGAAAATTATTATGCGTATTGGGGAGAACAACCTTTTACCACCGGACCTGTTTACTTAGGTATCGTAATTTGTATGTTAACATTTTTAGGCTTATTTTTTATTAAATCAAAAATAAAATGGGCGTTATTTGGTGTGTCGATTTTGGCTTTAGCTCTCTCTTGGGGCGAAAACTTTATGCTATTGACAGAATTCTTTATCGATTATTTCCCTGGATATAACAAGTTTAGATCTGTTACGATAATTTTAATAATTTTAGAACTATGCTTTCCATTAATGGCAGTATTATTTATTAATCAATTTATCACAGAGCGTGATTTTTTTAAAGAGAACAAGAAAAAATTTCTATATGTTTCTGCGTCATTTGTAGGTTTTCTAATTTTAGTAAAAATAATTGGATTAGGTGATCACTACACCTCTAGTATGGATGTTAAACAAATTGAAAATATTAGTACGAGTATTCGAACTCAAATTGCTTCTACCGATCCTCAATTACTTAAGTCACAATATAACCTAGATATTAATAATCCTAGTCAATTAAATCAATTTGTAGAATTACAATCTAAACCTTATATCGAAAGTTTTGATGCTGTAAAATCAATTCGCAAAGACATTTTTAATGACAGCATGAATCGTTCTATTCTTTTAAGTATTTTGATAGGAACTCTACTTTATTTGTTTCTACAAACTTCGATTAGTCCAATTATTTTCTCCTCCTTAGTAGTTTTACTTGTATTGTTTGATATTGTTCCGATATCATATCAATATTTAGGCGCGCAGGAACAAGGTAGTGGATATAAGTATTGGACTGAAATAGAGCAATTGCGTTATCCTTTGAGTCCAAATCCATCGGATCAAAAAATCATGGAATATGAATTAGCTGATAATCCATCACTTAAAGATGTAGTAGCAAAAGGAGAGCAGTTAGGTATTCAAAAAGCTATTGAGTTAGATTATGTTGGTATGCCAAGAATGAATGCAATAAATTCACATAAATTCTATGCCTTAAATAGTGCAACAAATTATCGTGTTTTTGATTATAATGGAGCTTTTTCAAGCAATAGAACCTCTTACTTCCATAAATCACTTGGTGGATATCACGGAGCAAAATTGAGGAATATCAATAATGTATTTAATTTTCACATTATGCAGTCGAATAACAAAATATTTGACATATTAAACGTAAAATATTTCATACAATCCTCTAATCAAGGCGAAGTTGTAACTAAGAACGGAAGTGCTTTAGGAAATGCATGGTTTGTGAAGTCAATAGAAAGCTATACATCTCCAGACGATGAAATTAGAGCATTGGGAAATAAAGTTTCCGTTTCAAATGTTGGTGAGGGGCAGTTGCTAATAAATAAAAAACCATCAAAAATTTCTACTGTGTATGTGGGTGAAACTGTTTCTTATTTGTTGCCGGGTTCGTCGGATACATTAAGTATTTCAATAAACAACACCAATCAAATGACTGAGGGACAAGAAGCATTTTATGTGGTTGATGCTAATGGAAATGCAAATTTAGTTCCGGCTGAAACCTTAAAAATGGATATATCTAATTCATTCAAACCGTTAGTATCATTAAAGTTACTGAATGAATTTAAAACTAGAGAGGAAGCCATCATGTTAAAATCATTTAGCGATAAACTTTCTCAAAAGCGTTTTACAAGCGAAGGAAAAATTAAATTAGTTTCTTATGCCCCTAATAAATTGGTTTACAAATACAACACACCTTCTAAGCAATTTGCTGTATTTTCTGAAATATATTATGCTGATAGTTGGGAAGCTTATGTAGATCACAAAAAAGTGGATATTATTAAATCTGATTATTTATTAAGAGGATTAGAATTGCCAAAAGGAAAACATACTATTACTTTTAAATTTAATGTAGAAAGATATCATCAAGCAAATAAAATTGCTTCGATTAGTTCAATTATATTATTGTTAATAATTGGAGTTGCAGGTTTCTTTAAAATAAAAAAGAAACATACTAATTAATGAATATAAATGAAAAAAGTTAACTAATTTTTACTCTTGATACTACCTTCAGTGAAATGGACATTTTAAACGTAATTTAGTTTTGTTTCTATTAATTATTAAAGTTTAAGCTTGTTTCTATTCAAAAAGAAACAAGCACTCCTGGGTAGTAACCTGTATGAAACACATTGAATCTTCAATAAAAATATCAAATCAATGGGCTACTAATCGTAGTCCATTGCTGTTTTTAGATAATTTTACACCTTTAAAAACCTAGAAACTTCATTTTCCTCTTTAATAATAACCCATTGTGGTTTTCTTACCTTGTTTTTTTAAAATATCAGTAAAATGTCCGTCTATTGTGTTCGTTGTATTTGAGATGTTTAATTCGGATATAGTCATTAAAAATAAAGATACATGAGAGATTATTTAGTAGACTTCTATAAGCACTTCGTAACCTTTTATGTATGTAAAAGGATTTATTTGTAATGGGATTAGTCGTTCTTTCGTCTAGAATTACTAAACTCCAAGTGAATATGCTGATTAAAGGTTTTTTAAGGCATAAAACTCCAGGAAATAGAATAAGAAAAGACGTTGAATTTTCAATACCCTTTTCTTTATTTTCTATCGGTTTGATTTATTTTTGGTAAGTTGCTCCTCAGCGGAGCTCGTTTACGTTTCAATCAAACAAAGAAAAAATCAACAATTTGAACTATATTTAAAATATTTAGAAATTAGTGTTCACTAACCGATTGACCTCAAATCTAGTAAACTTTATAAATAATATTTTCAGCTTATTTATATTTATTTAACGAATTTTTAATGAAAAATTTAATTTAAAATTAATACTTACCCTTGTGATCCATTCCCACTCTTGTTATAATCATTGATTTTTAAAGTATTTATTCTGATATTTTTTTACGTTCAAACGCGTCAATAGTTGAAATTTCACTTGCATTATAAATACGAACGTTTTTTGAGGACGCATATTCTTTTATTAACCAATATCCTTTAAAAGTTAAATAAAATTTATGTATTATTTCATGTAATTTTCTTGGTCTTGAAATTAAATCATTCATTTGTTCTGGTTTAGAATCAGCTTCATCATAAAAATGTTTTTGATTAATTAACGCTTCATTTTTTTCGTTGACACTTATTTCGGGTAACCAACTATGATCCGCACCTATTATGTATATAACTTTGTAATTTAAATAAATACAATTCATAATTGCAGGAATTAAAATATTATGTGGTCTTGGCATTCCAAGACCTAGGTTAAATAATATATTGTTAACATATGAAAGCCCTTCAATTGGTGTTGGATTAAAATACACGCAATTAATTTTTGGATTTGTATGTAAAAAAGCAGTAAAAAACTTACTTTTTTTAGCAATAAATGGGACCATTAATGTTAAATTCCAGTTAGTTTTTTCTTGAATATTTGAAAATATTTGATTTCTTGAATCAATATAAGCTGTTGATAACTTGTTATCATCAAAGAAAAATAGTGGTGCTGCTAAAATATAAAATTTAGGTTTTATTATACAATAGTATTCTGACATCGCAAAATAATTTACACAAACAGTATCATGATCATTTAGTTGATTTGCGTATTTAACTAAACTAGTTGTTAAACTTGGACCATTAGCAATAATTACACAGCTTTTTTTTACGGATGTTTTTGTTTGCAAAACACGAAAAAATTTGGATAGAATAAAAATTTTAATAATAGATAAAATAGACTGTATAATGTGTTTTGAAATTAATATCATTTTTAAAAAAAATTGTTAAACTTAAAATCCCTTAAGATTTTTACTGATTCATTAAAAATCTTGCTTTTTCCTTCATTAACGGTAAAAACTTATATAAGAAACATTTGTTAGTCAATATTAACTGT
>CANHRS010000099.1 GCA_947463445.1 Flavobacteriia bacterium
AAAGCATTGTATTTGATAGGTATATTACTAATTGTAGCACAATTCAAATCAGCTGAAATACAACCGTTTATATACTTTCAGTTTTAAATAAAAAAATTAAACTACCTATTTCTTGAAAATATTTTATTGCTTTTTATTCGTAGAAACTTTTTTTTGCTAATTTCGACTAAAAATAATCAACTATTAAACTAAAAAAACAAAGAGGTAAAACTCTATTTTAAAACATCTTATGACAAACATTTTTGTTGCCCGATTAGATTACGGCGTTACTCAAGAGGAGTTAAAAAGTGCTTTTGAGCAATATGGTCAAGTAAATAAAGTTTCACTTGCCATTGACAAAGAAACAGGTAAATCAAAAGGATTTGCATTCATTGAAATGAGAAACAATGAAGAAGCCGTTGAAGCCATTAAAGGTTTAGATGGTCAAACAATGCACGGACGACAAATAGCTGTAAAACAAGCAGAGGACAGATCAAATGGAGCTCCTAAACGAGAATTCAATAACAACAACGATCGTAAACCATTTGTAAGAGAAAATCGTGAACCTAGAGAAGGAAATAATTCTGCAACAAAAAAGGAACATGACGATGACGATGACCATACTAGTACACCAGAAATATTTATTCCAAAACCTGTTGTAAATAAAATAGTTGAAAAAAAGAAAGATCCAATTATGAAAAAAATTGAAGATCGACCTAAGGCGAACAAAATGCAAGCATATAAAAAAAGTGGTAAACAAAACCGCTTCTTTTATGATGATGAAGATGATTATTAATATAAAAAGTCCTAATTCAGGACTTTTTTTTTGCTCGTATAAATGGAAAAGAAACAATATGCTTTAGGAATTGACATTGGAGGTACAAACATTGCGTATGGAATAGTGGATAAATTCGGAACTCTAAAATTTGAAAAAAGTGTTCCAACATCTAATTTTAAAACACCCATAGACTTCATTAACTATCTTTTTCTTCAAAATGAAATACAAGATGAACTAACGAATATTCTTGGAATTGGAATAGGCGCGCCTAATGGAAATCATTTCAAAGGAACCATAGACTATGCACCCAATTTACTTTGGAAAGGTTGTATTCCATTAAAAGAAATGTTCGAAAACATTTTCAAAGTACCAACTATGTTAACAAATGATGCTAACGCAGCTGCAGTTGGAGAAAAGTTTTTTGGGTGTGCCAAAGATTTAAAAAACTTTGTAACCATAACCTTAGGAACAGGATTAGGAAGTGGAATATACATAAATGACAGTATAATCTATGGAGAACATGGTTACGCTGGTGAATTTGGACACATTCGGGTTATACCCAATGGTAGACTATGTAAATGTGGGCGTAAAGGTTGTTTGGAAACATATGCTTCCTCTTCAGGCATTGTTCGAACTTTTCATGAAATGAATTCTGATAATAAATCGAAGAGCATCCTATTAACTTACGAAAAAATCACTGCAAAAGATATATTTAAAGAAGCACAAAGCAGAGATTTATTTGCAACTGAAATTGTAAATTACACTGCAAAAATACTAGGTTCTGCGCTAGCTGATTTTTGTGCATTTTCAGACCCAAAGGCATATGTACTTTTTGGAGGTATTGCTCAAAGCGGAGAATTTTTTAGAAAAAAAGTAGTAAAAGAATTTGAAGAAAATTTACTTTCAATTTTTAAAAACAAAACTGAAATACGTATTTCAAGTTTACATGATAAAAATGCCGCTATTTTAGGAAATGCCGCTAGTGTGTTTTTAAACCTTTAAAAAATCAGGCAAAGAATATTCGAAAAAAAGTGAGATAAAAGAATATTTCATTAATTTTAACCCCTACAACTATTAAATAATTTTTTCCTTTTTTGGGATAACAAAAAAACTTATTGATTATGAGAAAAATGAAACTTTTTGTACTAGTTACAGTGCTTTGTACAAGTTTGTTTTCACGAGCAGACGAAGGTATGTGGCTTCCATTTATGCTTGGGAGAAACATGGAGGACATGAAAAAACATGGACTTAAATTGACACAAGAACAAATTTATTCAATTAACCACTCGTCTCTTAAAGATGCTGTAATTTCTTTTGGTGGATTTTGTACTGGTGAGGTAATCTCTAAAAAAGGATTGGTACTAACAAACCACCATTGTGGTTATGATGCTATCGCTGATGCTTCTACACCAGAGAAAAATTATTTAGATAAGGGATTTTGGGCTAAAAACAATGCAGAAGAAATAGCTGTACCTGGGTTAACCGCATCTTTTGTTGTACGTATTGAAGATGTTACTTCTTTAATTCAAAAAGAATTAAATGAATCAATGACTGCAGAACAACGTGCAACTAAAATTTCTGAAATATCTAAAATTTTAGAAAAAGAAGCTGTTGAAGGTACTCATTACGAAGCTTTTGTTCGTGATTTTTATAATGGAAATGAGTTTTATTTATTCGTAAAAGAGACATTTAATGATGTACGTTTAGTAGGTACACCGCCTCAATCATCCGGAAAATTTGGAGGAGATACAGATAATTGGATGTGGCCACGTCATACAGCTGACTTTTCTATGTTTAGAATTTATGCAGGTGCTGACAACAAACCATCTGCTTTCAATGCAGGAAATGTTCCGTATACACCTAAACACAGTTTTCCAATTTCATTAGATGGAGTTAAAAAGAACGATTACGCCATGGTAATGGGATACCCAGGTAGAACAAATCGCTTCTTAACTTCTTTTGGTGTAGAACAAGCTATCAAATTAGAGCAACCTAAAATTGTTGATATTCGTGCTAGAAAACTTCAGATAATGAAGAAATACATGGATCAAAATGTAAAAATTCGTTTAAACTATTCTTCTAAATATGCACAGGTTGCTAATTATTGGAAATATTTTATTGGTCAAACAGCACAACTTAAAAACAACAAAGTTGCTGACAAGAAAAGAGACATTGAAAATAATTATAATGCTTTTACAAAAGGTGAAGCGGAATATGCAAATGTATTAGCAGATATTGAAGATGCATACAGAGCTACCAATTCCATTATCTACACAAAAGTATACTACAGCGAATTTTTGAACCAAGTAGACATTAATGCTAATGTATTAATCTATAAAAATATTGCAACATTAGAAGCGGCGGGTAAAAAAGATCAAGCAGCGCAACTTCAAAAAGTAGCAAAAGATCGTTGGAAAGAATTTTTTAAAAATAACAACCTGGATATTGAATTAGAAATACTATCAGATGTATACAAAATGTACTTAAAAGATATTCCAAATGCACAAAAAGGTGCTTTTGCAAAAATGCTTAATGAAAAAGGAATAAATAAAATAGATAAGTACCTAGCTAAAATTGCTAAAAAATCAATCTTTACAAACAAAGAAAGATACATGGAATTCTCCAAAGAATTCTCACTTTCTAAACTAATGAAAGATCCTTTGTTTGTATTAGTTTCAGATATAGATGATGCTTTTACAACAACAATGAGTAAAAAAGCTATCAAAGAAGCTCAGGTTAAATTACAACGTGCTAATAGACTTTTTGTGAAAGGCGTTAGAGCAATGGACTTAAATAGAAACTATGCTCCAAATGCTAACTCAACTTTACGTGTTACTTACGGTAACGTTCTTCCTTACGCACCAAAAGATGCTGCTTTCTATGATTACCAATCAACGTTGAATGGTGTAATGGAAAAAGAAGATCCAACAACACCAGAATTTAATGTTGACCCGGTAATGAAAGAGTTATGGAAAAACAAAGACTATGGTAGATACGCTAACAGAAAAGGTGAATTATCTGTGAACTTCTTAACAAACAATGATATTACAGGAGGAAATTCTGGGTCTCCTTGTATTAATGCAAATGGTGAATTAATTGGTGTTGCTTTTGATGGTAACTGGGAAGCAATGTCTGGAGACATCTATTTTGAACCAAATATTCAACGTACTATTGTTTGTGATATTCGTTTCGTATTGTGGATTATAGACAAATGTTATGGAGCACAAAACCTAATCGACGAATTAGAAATTAAAAAATCAAACGTAAATGATCTAGCTGCCGATGAAGAAACAAATAATGAATCTGAAGACATAAACAAATCTAAAGAATCAAAAAATATGAGTTCTTTACCTTGTCCTAAGACAGCGGCTGAACTAGGAGTTAATGATGTACTTTTTGATGTAGCAAGTGCTTCTTTAACAAAATCTCATGATAATTTGGATAAAGTTGTAGCTTTATTAAATAACAACCCAAATTACATCGTAGAAATAGAAGGTCATGCTGATCAAACTGGTGATGTTTGTAAAAACTTAATATTATCCGAAAAAAGAGCTAAAGCGGTAGAAAAATATTTACTTAGTAAAGGATTAAGTTCAAACCGTATCAAAGTTAAAGGTTTTGGTGCTGCTCAACCAAAAGATGAAAATAAAACTAAGGTAGGAAGATCTGTTAATAGAAGAGTTTCTTTCTTATTTAAATAAATAACACAAGACCTAAATAACAAAGGCTACTTCCTATGAAGTAGCCTTTGTTATTTTATGATATAAATCCTATTTTGGTTAGATTACAATAATTAATTTAGTAAAAACTTCATACGTATGTTACGAAATCTCATGTTAGTCAATTGTTTATGGATTCTCTACAATTGCACCCAAAAACCACAATCAACTTTAGTAATACAAAAAAAAATAAACGAAACAGTGTATGCATCTGGTAATATAGAAAGTAGCAATCAATACCAAGTAGTAAGTCTTGTAAGTGGCTACATAAATAAAATTACTATTTCTGAAGGAGACAAAGTTTTTAAAAACCAAACGATTTTAGAAATTGCAAATGAAGGTGGTAAAATAGCGTTAAAAAATGCAGAATTAAATAGAGACTTCACTAATATCCATCAAAATAAAAACAAAATAAAAGAATTGAAGATTGCGCTAAACACAGCAAAATCAAAATGGCTTAATGACTCAATACAACTTAAACGAAAAAAAAAATTAGTAGAAAATAATATTATTACATCTAGTGAATATGAGAGTTTTGAAATTGCATCACTCGTATCTAAATCAAACTATGAATCTACTTCCCTTCAATTAGAGGATCTATTAAAACAATTGAAATTAAACGATGAATTGGGAAAAGGCAATTATGCCCAATCTTCAAAATTATATAATGACTATACGATTAAAAGTGAAGTTAACGGAATAGTATATAGCATACTTAAGAAAACTGGAGAATTAGTGACTCCACAAACACCTATAGCAATTATTGGTGGTGAAAAAAATTATGTATTGAAATTACAAGTGGATGAGTACGACATCACAAAAATTCAATTACATCAAAAAGTAAAAATCAAATTGGATAGTTATAGAGGTGATGTTTTCAATGCTTACATTACTAAAATTTCACCTATAATGAATGAGAAATCAAAAACATTCACCATTGAAGCGCAATTTGAAAAACAACCTCCTGTCCTCTACCCTAACCTAACAGTAGAAGCAAATATAATCATCAAAACAAATCCAAAAGCTTTATTAATACCAAGAGAATTCTTATTTAATGAAAGGTATGTGTTTAAAAAAGATGGTGTAAAAATCCGAATAAAAACTGGAATTAAGGATTTGAAATACGTTGAGGTATTAGCCGGATTGAAAAATAATGAAGAAATCATTGTCCCAAATGAAAAGTAATCTTAGTTTCGAAATAGCAAAATCATTACTATTAGCACGTTGGAAACAAACCTTGGTTGCGGCAATAGGTGTAACTTTTTCGATTACAATGTTTATAACACTTTTAGGTTTTATGAATGGTCTTAATGAATTGTTAGACGGGTTAATTTTGAATCGAACACCCCATATTCGACTCTACAATGAAATTAAACCATCTGTAAACCAACCCATAAATATAGATTCAGATACTACCAAGGAATACAACTTCATTCACTCAATTAAACCTAATGGAGGAAGAATAAGTATTTACAATGCGATTCCAATCATTTCAAAATTAAAAGAAGATAAAAATATACTTGGAATTTCGCCCAAACTATCTGCTCAAGTATTTTATAATGTTGGTGAAACCGATTTAAACGGAGTGATAAATGGAATAAATGTCACTGACGAACAAAAACTATTTGCTTTTGACACTTACGTTACCGAGGGTAATTGTAATGATTTAAACATTGTTCCAAATAGTATTATTTTAGGTA
>CANHRS010000100.1 GCA_947463445.1 Flavobacteriia bacterium
AGCACCATTTTTTTAGAAGATGATAAAGGTGCAAAGTATAAAGATTTCGATATGAGTCCTGACGCAATTATCGCTAGACAATTACAACTTTCCATTTTCTTAGATCATTCGATCAATTTCGCATCTAAATTACAAACAGAATTCAAACAAATTGGTCGATTTGACCGTGGTGTAAAACAAGCTGGTTTTCTTGTATTATATAAAACTACGATGCCTTCCGTGTTAATTGAAACAGGGTTTTTAACAAACCAAGCCGATGAGGCATTTCTAAAAAATCCAGAAACGCAAACTAAAATGGCAAGCGCAATGTTTGAAGCTTTCCAAAAATACAAGGCAGAATTAGAAGGAGTAGATGTACTTAAAGGAGATAAGAAACAAAATTCACTCATTTCTACAAAAAATACGGAGTCTAAAAACGAAGCTAAGGTTACTTCAAATGAATCTGGTAATACTGCTAAAAAAACAATAATTATTTTTAAAGTTCAGCTTGAAACTTCAGATAAAAAACTATCTTTAAGCTCACAAAAGTATGCAGGAATAAAGGTTGAGGAGGAAAAAGAAGGGGTAGCCTTTAAATATGTGACAGGCAATTTTGAAGGTGATTATACCGCAGCAAATTCCTTCAAAAACGAAATGCGTAAAAAAGGGTTTGTAAATGCTTTTGTATATGCTACTGAAAATGGTGTAAGGATTCCTTTAGAGCAAGGAATGCGCAAACTAACTAAAAATTAAATTTTGAAAATAAGTAAAGAAATAAAATTAGGTATTATCGCAATTTGCGCGATTGTATTGATAATTACTGGGGTTAATTTCTTAAAAGGAAGTAGCTTTTTTGGTGGCGATGCTATTTATTATGGCTATTTCCCATCATCAGGTGGTATTATGCCAGCGAGCTCAGTTGCTGTAAATGGTGTTGGAGTTGGTAAAGTGCTATCGATAGAATATGTTCCAAATGAATCTATTGAAAGAAAAGTAAAGGTTACGTTTAACATACAAAACAAAGATATAAAGATTCCTAAAGGTTCAGAAATTCAAATCGGATCTTTAGACCTTTTCAATAAAGCTATTATTTTGTCTTTTTCGGATGATATTAGCAAAGGATATTATCCACTTAAAAGCAGTTTTCAGGGTACTGTTGCTTTGGATATGACACAACAAGTGCAGGCTATGGCAGATCCTGTTTCGAAAAAATTACAGCATTTATTAGGGAATGTAGATAGAATGGTAAATTCCATTAATGTTTTATTCGATACGACAAAGGGTACGAATGACATTCGATCAAGTTTAAATGAAGCCAAAATGGCTATTAAACGTTTTGGAAATTTATCCTTAGAAATGAACGACTTAGTTAAAGAAGAAAAAATTAAATTAAGTGATATATTACAAAATGTAGCAAACATAACGCGTAATTTAGATAAGAGTAATAAAGAAATATCTGCCATTTTAGGGAATGCCCACTCCTTTACGGATGATTTAGTTAAATCTAATTTCAAAGAGGTAATTGGTGGCGCTTACAAAACCATTTCTACAATTAATAAAGCACTTGAAGAAACCGAACAAAATAGAGGGAACCTATCCAAATTTTTGAAAGACGAATCCTTATACAATGAATTAGTAAATACCAATAAAAAAGTGCAAATTATCTTGGATGATTTACATGAACATCCGGAGAAATATATTAAACTATCTGTATTTAGCAGAAAACCAAAAGGTCTTCAAATAACAAAAAAAGAAGAAGAAAAATTAAGAAATATATTAGACTCAACTCCTTAACTATACGCTATGTCGATTATTATTTTTAGCATTTTATTTAGTGTAGCATTTTATTTTTTCACTAAAAATATTCTACAGGTACGTTCTAACATTTTATTAGGACAAAAAAAAGATATAAAGGATAATTCTTCACAACGTTGGAAGACCATGTTACTTGTTGCTTTAGGGCAAAAGAAAATGTTTACTAGACCTATCCCTGCTCTCTTACACCTATGTTTGTATGCTGCATTTATAATTACACAAATTGAATTATTAGAAATTTTTACAGATGGTTTTATTGGTTCTCACCGTTTCTTCCTACCCTACTTAGGTAGTTTCTATGTATTCATGATCAGCTTCATTGAGATTTTATCTGTCTTAGCATTAATTGCTACAATTATTTTTTTAGCACGCAGAAATTTGTTAAAACTACCCCGTCTAAACATGAAAGAATTAGCAGGTTGGCCTAAAAATGATGCGAACTTAATCTTGATCATGGAAGTTGTTTTGGTAACTTTTATTTTTACGATGAACGGTGCAGATGAAGCGATGCAAAATTTACAAGGTTCTTCCTATAATTTTGCAATTTCTTCTCATCTAGCAGGATTTTTATTTGGTGGATTTGACCTACATACCTTACACGTATTTGAACAAATTGGATGGTGGGGACATTTACTCATGGTCTTTACCTTTTTAAATTATTTACCTTACTCGAAACATTTCCATATTGTACTAGCATTTCCAAATACGTATTATTCCAATTTGGAACAAAAAGGAAAATTTTCAAACCTTGCATCCGTAACCGAAGAAGTGAAGAAAATGATGGACCCTTCCATTGATCCATTTGCTGCTACTGGCAATGAAAGTGAAGCGCCACTTCGTTTTGGAGCCAAAGATGTTACAGATTTATCATGGAAAAATTTATTAGATGCCTATACGTGTACAGAATGTGGTAGATGTACTTCTTCTTGTCCTGCAAATCAAACTGGTAAATTACTTTCTCCACGTAAAATCATGATGGATACGCGTGACCGCTTGGTGGAACTTGGAGAAGGAAAACGTAAAAACGGGAAAGAGTATACCGACGGAAAAAGTTTGTTGGGCGATTATATTACGGAAGAAGAAATTTGGGCGTGTACTTCCTGTAATGCTTGCGTACAAGAATGTCCGGTAAATATTGACCCACTTTCTATTATTATTGACCTGAGACGTTATTTAGTAATGGAAGAATCTAAAATGCCAAGTGAATTAACAGGGATGTTGACTAACATTGAAAACAACGGTGCACCTTGGCAATTTTCACCCGCTGATAGAGGGAACTGGGTGAATGAGGGATGAGTGACGAGTGACGGTATTAGTGTAAGGATTGATGAGTGAAGGAATAAGGGCGAGGAGGGATTAGTGAATGAGTGACGAGTGACAGAATTAAGGGGGAGCAGTGAGGTATGACGAGGGATGGAATAAGGGTAAGGATTGATGCTTGATGGATAATAGCTATAAATAATTAAACTATAAATGATGGAACTAATTCCTTTAAATGAAAACGGACAGGCTTTGAGTCCTATTTTACCAGAAAATGTAAAAAATTATTTAATTGATATCGACGGTACTATTTGCGATGATATCCCGAACGAAGAACCTGAAAGGATGTTGACTGCAGCTGTATATCCAGAGGCATTAGTGACATTAAACAAATGGTATGACGAAGGGCATATTATTACCTTTTTCACATCGCGAACAGAAGCACACCGAGAATATACTGAACGTTGGTTAGCGGAACATGGATTTAAATACCATGGAATGGTAATGGGGAAACCGCGAGGTGGCAACTACCATTGGATTGATAACCACATGGTACGCGCAACGCAATACAAGGGGAAATTTACCGATCTTATCGAAAAACAAGTGACTATTCAAGTTTTTGAAAAATAATATGAGTACAGCATTTAAAGTATCTACCATGGCTGAAATGATGGCAAATGGGGAAACACCAGATATCTTATTTTGGGTGGGTTGTTCTGGAAGTTTTGACGACCGAGCAAAAAAAATAACGAAGGCTGTTGCTAAAATTTTACACCATTGCAAGGTGAAATTTGCCGTACTTGGTGCAGAAGAAAGTTGTACTGGAGACCCAGCGAAACGTGCAGGAAATGAATTTACATTTCAAATGCAAGCTATAATGAATATCCAAGTATTGGATGGGTATAAAGTAAAGAAAATTGTAACTGCTTGTCCGCATTGTTTTAACACCCTTAAAAATGAATATCCGGAATTAGGTGGGAAATACGAGGTGATACATCATACCCAATTAATTCAAGATTTAATCAACCAAGGTAAACTTGCTTTGGAAGGAAGTCAAACCTATAAAGGAAAAAAAATCACCTTTCATGACCCATGTTATTTAGGGCGTGCGAACGATGTATACGAAGCGCCTAGGGTGTTGATTGAAAAATTAGACGCTGAATTAATTGAAATGAAACGTTGTAAAACAACAGGATTATGTTGTGGTGCAGGCGGTGCTCAAATGTTTAAAGAAGCGGAGAAAGGAAACAAGGAAATCAACATCGAACGCACGGAAGATGCATTAGAAACGAACGCAATTATTATAGCAACCGGTTGTCCGTTTTGTAATACGATGATGACAGACGGTGTGAAGAATTTTAATAAAGAACACGAGATTCAAGTATTGGATGTCGCAGAACTAATCGCGAATGCAGCAGATTTATAATTTATTTGACGGATTTTCCGACGAGAGTCGTGTTTGGTTGTATACCGCTAATCGTGCGATTACACCAACGGAAGCACATTTTGTGCAAGAAAATTTAGAACACTTTGCATCCAGCTGGAAAGCGCATAGTACTCCTTTAAAAGCAAAAGCATGTTTATTGCATGAATACACCATTGCATTTGTGGTAGATCAATCAACTGCAAATGCTTCTGGATGTTCTGTAGATAGTTCTGTACGCTTTGTCAAAGAACTTGGTAAAGAACTCAACATCGACTTCTTTAACCGTTTAAACGTTGTTGTAGAAGATGCAAATGGAAATAGAACGCTTCACGCCTACCGCAAACTAAAGGAATTAACGCAAAGTAGTTATTACAATCCTTTGGTGGATACTTTAAAAGATTTAAATACGAATTGGCGATCAGCAATTTAATACTAAAGCAAAACGTTTATATTACTCATAGATCTTATCCAAAGTAAATTAATTGTAAAAAAAAAACACCCTCGAAAATTTAATTTACGAGGGTGTTTTTTTTGATATGATCAAAATTTATAGGGTTTCATTTCAAAGTGTTTATTAATATAATTTAGGAAAATCTTTGGTATAATCGAAAATTTTCAAAATAAGTTGATATACATCTTTAAAAACCGGTAAATCGTAGTATAATGCCATTTTTCAAAAATCGACCGCTTAGCTTACTTCGACTGGCTCAGAACAAGTCGCGGTATTAAACTAAAAATAGTTAAACACTTCGACAAGCTCAGTGCGAGTAGTTAAAAAGCCCTAACTGCGCGCACGAAGTAAGTACTGCTCTTATTGCTGCCGTAGTAAGCATTCCCATAGCTGAAGCTGAAGTACCAAGCGTTGAAATTAATGCTCTCCGAACTACTCCAATAGGCCGCCGAACCTAATTGTGTGGCTCCTGAAATTTGAGATAAAGATTTAACAACTGTGAAATAATTATTCCAAAGCATATTTAATTCTTGGAGAGATGGCAAATACCAATCATTTTGTCCTCCACTTACTAAATCCAAACATAGTTTTGCTGCACTGCTAGTATGCCCAGATTGATTTACGATAGCATTACTATTACTTAACCCATCCCAAGAACTTTTTGCTGTTTGTCCTATTTCAACATCTTGAATATTACTCCAAGCTTGAGCTGCACTTTGGTCTGTAGTTGCTACTACTAAACCATGCTCAGCGCCTAATTTATCCTTCCATAAATAAAAAATAACACCACCACCAAATTCTTCACCGATGTAATGCGTAAATGAACCTGAATTATTTCCTGCATTTCCTCCTACTATACTTTCAGCTGTTTTTGCATGAATAGCATACGGCACACTCATCAACTCACTTACTGAAGTTAATTGATAGTTCGTTCCACCTGCAACATCCGTTTCTGTTTTAACAAAATATGGTCCTTTTGACCAATCTATTTTTGAAAAATCAGATGAAGGACTTTTTCCTGCTCCAATACTCAACGACGCCAATCCATTGGTATTTGTTGTTGGAGTATGCGTTTCGGTATATA
>CANHRS010000101.1 GCA_947463445.1 Flavobacteriia bacterium
GTAATACGTTGATTATCTCCCAAAAGTAGCATAGAATCATTTTGATATTCTATACGTGCCTCTGGGAGAATCTTTTCCTGAGAAAATAAAGGAAAAATACCAAAGAGAAAAAATAGTAATAAGGTATTTTTTATCACAAAAATCTAGCTATTTGATAAATTTGATATTATCTAACGAGAAATATCCAGGAGTATTCATTCCCCATTGACCAACGTCTGTACTTTCTAATTTAAAGTTCAATGAATCGATGGCTACAAATTTGGATAAATCTATTGTTTTCCACTCTTTTTGAATAAAGTTTTGTGTAGTGTCTGTAAATTGAAAATTTGCTAAGTACACTTCTAATGAATCTTTTACTTTACCTGAAGCATAGCCTTTCACCCAAACTTTGAAGAAATCTTTATCTTTCCCTGAAAATTTCTTGGCAAAACTATCCCCATTTTTCATCGATAAGGCAGCATAGGTTGAATTGGTAATCTCCATGGAAAGAAGCTGTGCAGTACTCGGTAGTTTTATCCCAGCATTATTTGTAGCGAGTAAATAATTTTTACTACTTGAGGCGCCAGATCCTGCATAGGTTGCGTACAAATTATTGAATCCAGCAGAATCCACATTCACTATATTCGAAACCGCAAAACCTTTGCTAAAATACCAGTATTTATAATAATCATCAAAAAGGTAGGTGTTTTCAAAGGTAAAACCTTGACTAATCAATCCGCCATTAATGCTATCCATAAAGCCTTTATTTGTTAAAGCTATATCTTCAAAATCGATAGTATAGGTTGTTTTTAATGGAGTAGCTGGAATTTTGATTTCATCTTTTTCACAGCTAAAGAGACCTGCAACCAATGCAAATCCTACAATTACTAATTGTTTTTTCATCTTTTTGTTCTTTACAAAAAATTAATAAATAACTAAAAAGAAGAAGTCAGTGGGAGTTTCCCATAAATAGAAATAGTCATACACCCAAAAGTGCAGGGTGGACAAATAAATCCGACTTTATTCTGAAGTCTTCATTCAACAATTAATGGCAGGTATTCTGACTTGCTCCAACTCGATTTGCCTTCCCATTTCTTTAGATGTCATAGAAACAGTGACTTTAATAATCGATTTAACAGAGCTTACAGCTGCAGATACAGTTCCGGATTTACACCGAATTCCCTTTTATTCTACGAGGTAGTACCAAAAATCTTTGGCGAATTTAAAGATTATAAAATTACTAAGGTCTGATTACTCGATTTTTATTTTTCGAGCTAACTGATTTTCCTTACAAGCATTGGAAATTTTTTGCGAGATAACAAACTCTCCTTTAGTAAGATATTTATGTGTAGTGTTTACCTCTGGTGAAATTGATCCATCACCAAAATCCCACAAATGTGATGTGAAATTTTTAGCATTGCTAATAACTTGGACCGAATCTTTATTCTGAATTATATCGAATCCAGGTTCCAATAAGCTTGGCGAAGGTAAATACCTCCAGCGTGCTAAATTATTTAATACAATTTTTGTCGCTGCAATTTCAATCACTTCCCGTTCAAAGCTATTCAAAGAAACAGCCGCGGTATTCTTGTACGGAGATTCCCCGAAAATTGTCGTAAAATGAGTGCAAGCAGAAAGATAAGAACCTGTAAGAATAGGGTGAAAACGATCCTCATGGTATAAATTAATTTCCGGATTACTTTCCCTAACCTCTTTCCAAACCATTCCTACTGGGGAAACACCTGTATTCAGTTTATCTGCAAAAATCAAATACTGACGTTCAATACGCAATTGCATCGAATCATAACTTGCAATTGCCTTCCATTTCTTGTTCCCATTTTTATATCCCCACGTCATATAAAACAATATGCGAGCACATGGATTGTATTTACGGACACTATCTACTAACTTTTTAGCATATGGAAATGTTAGGCTATCCACTTTGAAATCTGGCTGTGCGAATTCGTTACTATGTCCTTGTAAAACAACATAATCCCATTTACGCGATTGAATCAACTGATAGGTTCTAGAACGTTCCGAATGAAATTTCAAATCTTTCCCTCCAGTAACAGCCGAATCCACATGTACTTTCTTTCCTTTTGATGTAGCAATATCTTTAAAAATATAAGGCATATTATTGTAAAACGTAAAGCTATTCCCTACAAATAAAACCGAAGTAGAATCTTGGGAGAAAGCAGGAATTGAAACAGTAACTAGTAACAGTACAAGAAGTGTTTTCATAAAGCTTAAAATTTAGAAATCAATCTGACTCAAATAATCATCCATCCCTTCCTCAACAATCGCAAATTGAGATTCAACATTCGCATGAACTTTATACGATTGAATATAAAAATCTTTAATTTGCACTTCTGAAAACTCAAACTTATCTTTTATTAATCTTGACTTATCCATTCTTAATAATTAATTACAAATAACTAAAGTAAAGATAAAAATGATTTTTTATTCCACTGATTTTTCATCTTCAAATCAACAAATTTTAAATTTTTCAAATTCCCTATTTTCAAATTAATCTATCTTTGTTTAAAAATTAAACTATGTCAGAAGCAATAAATCAAGGTCACGTAACCTTTGAAATAGATTCTTTAGGAATCGGAACCATTACTTTTGGTCACCCTTTAAGTAATTCTTTACCTGGAAAAATATTACAAAAATTAGCAGATACAATTACAGAACTTGGTCAAAACGAGGAAGTAAAAGTAATTGTATTACAATCGGAAGGCGAGAAATCATTTTGTGCTGGAGCAAGTTTTGATGAATTAATATCGATCAAAGATTTAGAAACAGGTAAGAAATTCTTTTCTGGATTTGCGAATGTGATTAATGCAGCTCGCAAATGTCCGAAATTTATTATTGGTCGTGTACAAGGGAAAGCAGTTGGTGGAGGTGTAGGATTAGCTTCTGCAGTTGACTATTGTTTCGCAACCAAATTTGCAGATGTTAAACTTTCTGAATTAGCAGTTGGTATCGGACCATTTGTTGTTGGACCAGCCGTAGAGCGAAAAATTGGCTTGTCCGCTATGAGTCAGTTAGCTATCAACGCTACGGAATGGAGATCTGCGGATTGGGCATACAAACGTGGATTGTATACTTATATTTATGATAGTGCTGCAGAAATGGATGTAGAGATTGCAAAATTAGCAAAACGATTAGCAAGTTCTAATCCAGAAGCTATGGCAATGCTAAAAGTCATATTCTGGCAGGGGACAGAAAATTGGGATGAACTCTTATTAGAGCGCGCAGGCATGAGTGGGAAATTGGTATTATCTGATTTTACAATTAATGCTATTAATGCATTTAAAAAAGCGTAATAGAACGCTTAAAAAACTAAAAACTAGCCCTGATTTTGAAAATAGTTGTAATTATTTCATAAATCAGTTGTTAATAAATGTAGGAAGTTATATCTTTGTCCTCCCATTTTAGGGGAATTGTCTTATTTAATTAATAAATAATTGTGGATACATTAAGTTACAAAACCGTTTCTGCTAACAAGCAAACTGCTGATAAAAAGTGGTTGTTAGTAGACGCTGAAGGCCAAACAGTAGGTCGTTTAGCAAGTAAGGTTTCGAAGTTAGTACGTGGAAAACACAAGCCAAACTTCACACCTCACGCAGACTGCGGAGATAACGTTATCGTTATCAATGCGGAGAAAGTATCATTTTCTGGTACTAAATTAGTTGACAAGGAGTACATCCGTTACACGGGTTACCCTGGTGGACAACGTTCTTTAACAGCACAAGAGATTCTTTCTAAACATCCAGAAAGATTGATCGAGAAAGCGATTAAAGGTATGTTGCCGAAAAATAAATTAGGTCGCCAATTGTTCACGAATGTGAAGGTGTACGCTGGTACTGAGCACAAACAAGAGTCTCAAAAACCAGAGGTTATTAATTTAGACACATTCAAATAGGAAGTATGGAAATTATCAATACACTAGGAAGAAGAAAAACTTCAGTTGCTCGTGTTTACCTTAAAAAAGGTACGGGTAAAGTAACAGTAAACAAAAAAGACTTTAAAGAGTTTTTTCCAGTAGCAATGTTACAATTTAAAGTTTTACAACCGTTTGCATTAACAGAAACTAACGATCAATATGATGTTACTGTGAATGTACAAGGTGGTGGAATCAACGGACAAGCAGAAGCTATTCGTTTAGGTATTTCAAGAGCTTTGGTTAAAGTTTCTGAGGATTTAAAACCAGCGCTTAAAGCGGAGGGTTTAATGACACGTGATCCAAGAATGGTTGAGCGTAAAAAACCAGGACAACCAAAAGCACGTAAGAAATTCCAATTCTCTAAACGTTAATATTATATTATTTTGGCGGTGTTTAGTATCCAAGTTTATGAGTAAATGCTTCGAGCTCCCTCACCTACTGATTACTAAAGGAACGTAAACAAATTAAAAAATTAAAAAAATGTCAAAAGCAACTTTTCAAGAATTATTAGACGCAGGTGTTCACTTCGGACACCAAAAAAGAAAATGGAACCCAGCGATGGCACCGTACATCTTTGATGAGAAGAAAGGTATCCACATTATCGATCTAAATAAGACAATTGCTCATCTTGATCAAGCGTGTGCTGCGATGACTCAAATCGCTAAATCGGGTAAAAAAGTTCTTTTTGTGGCTACAAAAAAACAAGCGAAAGAAATCGTTTCTGAAAGAGTGAAAACGGTTAATATGCCTTTCGTAACTGAGCGTTGGTCTGGTGGTATGTTAACAAACTTCCAAACTACACGTAAGTCTATCCGTAAAATGGCTTCTATCGATAAAATGAAGACTGATGGAACTTGGGATACTCTTTCTAAAAGAGAGCGTCTTTTCAAAACACGTCAACGTGAGAAATTAGAAAAGAACTTTGGTTCTATTGCTGACATGACTCGTCAACCAGCAGCTATTTTCTTAGTAGATATCTTAAAAGAAAACATCGCATTACATGAAGCAAAAAGATTGAATATTCCAATTTTTGCAATGGTGGATACAAACACTAATCCTAAATTAGTTGATTTCCCTATTCCAGCAAATGATGATGCAACAAAATCTATCGCTATTGTTTTAGATGCAATTTGTGATTCTATCCGTTTAGGTTTAGAAGATCGTAAGAATTCAAAAGATAAAGCAGATAAAGGGGAAGAAGCAACTACTGAAGTAGCTTCTGAAGATACAACAGAAAAATAATCTTAAAAAAAACTGAAATGGCAATTACAGCATCAGATGTAAACAAACTTCGTCAGCAAACTGGCGCGGGGATGATGGACTGCAAAAACGCTTTAGTTGAGGCTAACGGTGATTTTGAAACTGCAATCGACATCCTACGTAAAAAAGGACAAAAAATCGCTGCTAAACGTGGTGATAACGAAGCAAAAGAAGGTTTATCTATTGCTCAAGTAGCTGCTTCTGGAAACGAAGGAGTTATTTTGATTTTAAATTGTGAAACTGACTTCGTAGCAATTAATGATTCTTTCCGTACATTCGTTCAATCTATCGTAGATGTTGCTTTAGCGAATAAAGTAACTACAGTAGAAGAGTTGAAAGCATTGAAATATGACGAAAAATTGACAGTAGATGAAAAAATCACTGAACAAGTTGGCGTTATTGGTGAGAAATTAGATTTATCTAAATTCGCACGTATTTCAGCTCCTAAAGTGGTTGCTTACAATCACCCAGGAAATCAATTAGCTACATTGGTAGGATTAACTGTTGATTCAGCAACTGCTGAAGACGCTGGTAAACAAGTTGCAATGCAAATTGCTGCGATGAACCCAATCGCTTTAAACAAAGAAGGTGTTGATGCTGATAC
>CANHRS010000102.1 GCA_947463445.1 Flavobacteriia bacterium
ATGAATATACGTTTAAAGATGTAATAAATGAGTTGAAAAAGCCAACTAGAGATCCTAGGCAGAATGCTAAAGAGTTTGAATTTGACTCAAATTTAAAAACAATTAGCGACGTTAAAACGGCTATGAAAATACCTGGAATTGTTACGAATGTTACAGATTTTGGTGCTTTCATAAATATTGGTATAAAAGAAAATGGATTAATTCATAAATCACATCTTTCAGAAAATTTTGTATCGGATCCTTCTCAGTTTATTTCTATTCATGAACATGTTTTTGTGGAAGTGTTAGATGTTGATATAGAACGTAAACGAATTGCTTTAAAAAAAATATAAAATACATTAGTTAATATATCAGTTTATTATCCATTAATATAATGTTATATTTTTCATTTTTTTTAATTTAAGTATACTTAAAAAAATGGGTTATCTATAAAAAAAGTTTGAAACCAAAGAAATATTTATCTTTATAAACAAAATAAAAAATCTATGATGCATCTTGGTCAATTCAATACGCTTACAATTTTACGTTTTACCGCACCAGGTGCATACTTAGGGGATGACGAAGATAATGTAGTTTTATTACCTACTAAATACATTCCTGAAGGAGCCGAAATAGGAGAAGAGATATCCGTATTTTTGTACCTTGATTCTGAGGATAGAATCATTGCTACCACACTAAAACCTTTAGTAGAAATAAATGAATTTGCTTGTTTAAAGGTAAATCAAGTTAGTCATTTTGGAGCATTTATGGAGTGGGGGATAGAGAAAGATTTACTTGTTCCATTCAAAGAGCAAAATCAAAAAATGGAAGAAGGCAAATCCTATATTGTATACTTGTATTTAGATGAAGCTACACAGCGCTTAGTTGCTTCTTCTCGCGTACGTCGTTTTTTAGAGTTTGAACACGTACTAGTTGAGGAAAATCAAGAAGTTGATTTATTAGTTTCAAATACGACTGAGTTAGGTAAAAATGTTATTGTTAATGATACATATAGTGGATTAATTTATAAAAATGATATCGTAAGACCACTACGTTATGGCGAAAAATGTAAGGGTTATATTAAAAAAGTACGTGAAGATGGGAAACTCGATGTTTCTTTAGAAAAGATTGGTTTTGTCAAAATGGAAGACACATGTGAACGTATTTTACGTTATTTGAGTGAACACGACGGTAGAATGAACTTAACGGATAAAAGTGATCCGGATACTATTCGCGAGGAAGTAGGTATGAGTAAAAAATCTTTTAAGAGTGCTATAGGAATGTTATATAAACAAAAACTTGTAGTTATTAATTCAGATCATATACGATTAGGAGATTTCTAATAGGCTTTTCTATTTAACATAATATATGTCGTTAAATGAAATAATTTGCCCATGTGGTAGAAATAATAATCTTTATAAAGATTGTTGCTATTTAGTTCATACTAACATCCATAACGCATTAAGCGCAGAGGATCTTATGCGTTCAAGATATTCAGCTTTTGTTTTGTGTAATGGTGACTATTTATTACTAAGTCATTCAATTCAATATCGGGATCCATCCAATATACATAATACAATTCGTTGGTCAAGATCTGTTGCTTGGAATCGTTTAGAGATTATTTCTTTAGTTGCTGGTTTAGAAAATGATTTAGAAGGTATAGTAGAATTTAAAGCTTTTTTCAAAGAAAAAAATAAAATAAAATGTATTCACGAGAAGTCTTTATTCATTCGAGAAAATTCACACTGGGTCTATCTGGATGCATTGTAACTTATTTGTCTTATAATTAATATTATGTTAAATAGAATATAATAACTTAAAGATATAGTTTCCTATATCCTTAAAGTTATAATTAACGCTATAAAATCTCAATCAAATTAATTAATCTATTCGAATAACCGGCTTCATTATCATACCATCCTACTAGTTTTACCATATTGCCAATTACATGTGTTAAGTCACTATCAAAAATAACACTACTTGAATTACCAACTATATCAACAGATACAATTGGATCTTCTGTGTAAGTCATAATATTTTTTAAGTAAGATTCAGAGGCTTCTTTAAAAGCAGAATTAATTTGTTCAACGGTTGGTGGATTGGATACAATCAATGTAAGATCAGTTAAACTTCCATCAGGCACTGGAACACGCATACCACATCCTCCAAAATGACCTTCTAATTCTGGAAATATTTTCGTTAGTGCTTTAGCTGCTCCAGTAGATGTTGGAACTATAGATAATGCTGCTGCCCTAGCTCTTCGTAAATCTTTGTGTGGAGAATCATGAAGACGTTGATCTGTAGTGTAACTATGAATAGTTGTTATATATGCACTTTCAATATGTGTTAATTTTCTTATTACTTCGATCATTGGTGCAGCAGAATTTGTTGTACAAGAAGCATTTGAAATAACTGTATCTGTATCTTCTAAAAGTTGATCATTAACACCTAAAACCACCGTTTTTATATCGTCATCATTAGCAGGTGCGCTAAGTATTACTTTTTTTACTCCAGGTCTATTTAAGTGAAGATTTGCTTTTTCTCTTGTTAAAAATAATCCAGTAGATTCTAACACATATGTAACTCCATATTTTTCCCATGGAATATTTGCAGGGTCTTTTTCTTGAGTAAAATGAATAATTTTACCGCTTTCAAAATGAATAGAATTATCAATAATTGTAAATTTATCTTGAATACCACTGTGAATACTATCGTATTTTAGTAAATGTGCTAAAGATTTTATATCTGCTAAATCATTTACAACAGCTACATCAATCGATGGATTTTTTAAGCTCAAGCGCGTAAAGTATCTACCGATTCTTCCAAATCCATTTACACCTACTATTTTTTTATTTTCTTCCATAAAATTAATTATTAGATATTTAATCAATGCATTAATAGAAAATTCCCATCTTTTGTAATCGAACTCCCGTTATTATACGTAATGTTTAATTTATAATAATAAATTCCTTCAGATACAATTCTACCATGTTTATCTCTTCCATCCCAACCTTCTTTTTGTCCAGATAATACATCCATAACTACCCCCCACCTATTAAAGATTTCACATTTAAATTCTCGTACATCCCCTGTGTTTACATAAAAAATATTATTTCCAACTTTTGAACTAAGATTCATTACGTTTGGAATGTTAATACATAATTTAGTTTGAATTTTAATTATTGTATCATAACCTTCCCCACCACATCCATAATCAGTTGTTACAATATATTTGAATGTATTATCCCCTAAAATTTTTGGTGTAATAAATGTTGTATCTAAGGCGTTATTTGTTATTGCGCCTTTGGAATCTATTTGCCATTCAGATTTTGATAATTTATTTTGATAATTTTCAATATTTGGAAAAGCTTTTGAGTTAAACATAATACCCCAATCAAAAATAAACCCATCATCTCCTTCATTATTATCTGAAATAGTAATTTTCCAATTTCCTTTAATTGGGCAACCAATAAAATTAGTAAAGGATTCTTCTGGGAGATAAAGTCCATCCGCATTCATAGCTGGTTTTCCAATAATATTTGTGGTGAAATTTCCAACCATAAACTCATCCCCCATTGTTCCAAGATTTGATTTGTAGGATGAAAAACAATATTGCATATGTGGTTCACCATGTATATCTACACCCGTCATATCTAGATCATTTCCCAATTTTGTATCTTTACCATCAAATCCACCAGGAATAGTTCCAGGATTATTTGCTTTAAAACTATTTATTAGTGCTGCGCTTTTTCCAGTAGGACAAGTTAGTACAATTTCCAAATCACCTAGATATGAGTGTTCCATTGACATACATACTTGTTCAATATCTTCTTTGGATTTAATAAATGCATTATTACCAAAATCATCAACAGATATATTTGAAGTAAATGAAGAATCTTGTATATCTGGTATTGGAGTATTCGCTTTATAGAGTCCTCCAATACTGTAATATCCTTTAGCTAATTGAATTGGATCTGTCTCAGAAGTACCATCTTTTTTTGGCATGTAAACATCTACCACTTTATCCATACATATATTGCTAGGTATCGTTTTAAAAGCATTATATTTTGGAGTTGCAGATACTTGCACTTTAAAGAATGTAGAATCAAGTTTCCATGAAAATAATTCGTCAAGAATTGTTGTATCTTTATAAATATTGAGAGTAACATAGTAACCATTACTGTATTTTGGTTTAAAATACATTTTTTTACTTTGGTAAAATCCAATACCACCAATAACCCATTCGTACTTTAAATTTGTTGAATCTAATTGAGGGTGTGAATATGTAATATTAGGGGATAACCCAATGGAATCACCAAAACATATCTTTATTAAAAGTGTTTGATTTGGTTTTGTAACAGTATCTACTCCTTTGTAATTTATATTTATTTCGGTTGTAAGTAGTTTAGGTATAGGTAATTGAGCTATCAATAAATTGTTAACTAATATAATTATAAATAGGATTAATAATTTTCTAATAAACATTGTTCCATTAACTAACTGTGTTGACAAATTTAATAAATATTCAATACCAATAATTCATTTACAACGATTACTTTTACAACTTAATTTTTACTTGAATATTAATTTGTATACTTTATCACAATAGGCTATAATGAGTTTAAGATTGACTGTGAAAAAATATATTAACATATTGTTTTTTAGTTTTTTATCTATTTTTTTTTCGGTAAATATATATGCACAAAAGGATAGTGCATCAATTACAAAATTTCGAAATAATTTAATAGTTTACAACGATATTGGATTTAATACTGCTCCTTTTAATATTACAACTAGATTTAATAAACAAACTATTTCAGCTAAGTATAGAAATAATATTCACGATTTTTATGGGATAGGTTGTAATTATAAAATATTTTCAGTTAGAGTCGGTGTTCAAATACCGGGTTCTGTAAAATCCTTGAAAAATTATGGGAATTCTAAATTTTTTCATTTAGGTTTTGATTTTTCATTTAGAAAACTATTTTTTGATCTTGATTTTTATCAATATCGAGGTTTTGCCTTTGTTGACGCTTATAAATTTGATTCTTTACATTTTACAACTGTTAATTCTAATATTATTTATGATAGATTAACTTCCAATAGTTTATCCGTAAATATGTGGTATTTTCATAAAAAGAATTTTACAATGTCAGCTCTTCGGGGTAAAACTGCCGTATTTAATTCATTATCATATACTTGGTACTTGAAGAGTTCAATCAATTCTTTCGGATTAATAAATACAAACAATCCTATTTTACCAAATTTTTTAATTGATTCAACAAATAAAATTACATATACAAATCAAATTAATGCGTTTGATGTTGGTTTAATCCCAGGTTTCGCATTTGCATATGTTAAGAATAATTGGAATTTTAGTGTTTTATCGGGATATGGTTTGGTTATTCAAAATAAAAGTTTTGAAGAAAAACAAGCATTTTCTAAATTACTGGGATTTGCACCTCGTTTTGATATACGTGTATTGGGTGGTTATAATACCCCTAAGTGGTTTTTAATGTTACATACAGATTTTGATAATAAATCAATACAGTACACTAATTTTAAATATACACAAACTTACTTTAATATTCGTTTGGTTGCTGGGTATCGCTTTGGAGAGGAAGTTATGGGAGATAAAAAATTCTATTTTAATAAAAAACAAATTTTTTAAATATAAAAATACACTAGTGTCCGATAAAACTTTTTAAAAGCGGGATTTCCTTGATGGATTTCCCGCTTTAGTGTAATTTGGTTTTCCCGAACTAAATTACATGAATAAAAATAGCTACTTTTTTGGACAA
>CANHRS010000103.1 GCA_947463445.1 Flavobacteriia bacterium
AATGACAAATAAGAAATTTGGAAGAGTAGGCGATAGTCCAATAATAGGCGCTGGAACATATGCAAATAATGAAACTTGTGCTATTAGTTGTACCGGCCATGGTGAATTTTTTATTCGATCTGTTGTTGCGCATGATATTTCGTGTTTGATCGAATACAAAGGACTTTCTTTAAAAGAAGCGTGTGATTTTGTCGTAATGGATAAACTTGTAAAAATTGGTGGAGAAGGTGGTTTAATTGCGATCGATAAAAATGGAAATATAGAATTGCCTTTTAATTCAGAAGGAATGTATCGCGCGAAGAAATCAGAAGATGGAGCGCTATTTATTAAAATTTATAAAGATTAATTTTGAATTATAGATTTTTGATGTTGAATTTAAGTAAAACATTCAACATCAAAAATCAAATATCCACTAAACTGCGAAATCTGTTGAGTGATGTATGGTGAGTTTTTTTAATTTTAAATCGTAGTGATCTCCAAGGGACATTACGTGTACAATTAGATTTTCAATAGATACAGGTTCTCCCATTTCAACATCCGTGATATTCGTGTCTTTCATATGCGTTCCATCCACCAACATAACTAAACCGGAACCAATAGCTTCCATATTATTACCATGGATAATCAATAATCCTGTATCCTCACCTAGTCCGATACCTAAATTGATTGGGTTGCTTGCACACGCATAAAGTAAACGTCCAATTCTTCCACGTTGAACAAAATGCGTATCAATAATTACGTTGTTTATAAATCCTAATCCGCCAGTAATTTTCACTTCCCCTTTTAATAGAGCTTCATGACTGCTCCCTTGATAAATCATATTGTTAGAACTTGCTGCGGCGCCTGCTGATGTTCCTGAAATGATAAATTCTTCGTTTTGGTATTTTTCAAGTAACAAATGATGAAAGGCTGTTCCTCCAAAAATAGAAGTCAAACGCAATTGATCACCTCCAGTAAAAACAACTACATCCGCAGCTTGTAAGCGTTCTATATTTTCAGGAGCATTCGCTTCTTCTCTTGTTTTTATATTCAAAACAGAAACATTCATTACATCTAACTGAGCAAAGGCATTGATGTACTCTTCACCTACTTCTTCAGGTATATTAGAGGCAGTAGTAATTATTTCAATTTTAGAAAGGTTCTTATTTAATGATTCTGTGGTAATTCTTTTCAAAATTCCTTTTTCAAAAAACATTAAATTACGCTTTAAATCATCCTTGCTTTCAGAAAAACTTCCTCTATCCACAGAACCTCCAATTATAATTAATTTTCCTTTGGGATTGTTCATTTTAAAACCTGTTTACATTAAAAATTTGCATAAAAATAGAATTAAAAGAACTTCTAAAATCCAAAACTCATTTTCGATTATAATTTTTTTATAAACAATTTAGTATATTAACAGGAAATATCCATATTTAACATTAAATTGAAAAAATAATTGTAATTTAAATTTGTTCATCAACGTCAAAAGACTTTAGGAGATCTCACAGCCTATTGAATTGTTTTAAAAGGCTTTTATTCAACATTATAAAAGGAAATTATGAAAATTATTGAAATAAAAATACTTCGCGGACCAAATTACTGGTCAAATTATAGAAACAAATTAATTGCGATGAAATTGGATTTAGAGGAATTAGAAGAACGTCCGACAAATTTAATTGATGGATTTTCTGAGCGAATCGAGAAATTAATTCCTAGCATGTTTAAACACCGTTGTTCAAGAGGAAATGAAGGCGGATTCTTTGAACGCGTGAAAGAAGGAACTTGGATGGGCCACGTTATAGAGCACATTGCTTTAGAAATTCAAACCCTTGCAGGAATGGAATGTGGCTTTGGAAGAACGAGAGGAACAGGAAAAGAAGGCGTTTACAATGTTGTTTTTTCCTACAAAGAAGAAAACGTTGGTATTTATGCAGCGAATGCAGCGGTAAAAATTGCGGAAGCATTGATTGAAGGCTTAGAATATGATTTGAATAACGATATTAAAACGATGCGTGAAATGCGCGAAAAATTTCGTTTTGGACCAAGTACTGGAAGTATTGTAGATGAAGCAGTTTCGAGAAATATTCCTTTTATTCGCTTAAACAATCAATCCTTGGTTCAATTGGGATACGGAAAAAATCAGGTTCGTTTCAGAGCAACCATGACGGATAAAACGAGTTCAATCGCTGTTGATTTGGCGAGTAACAAAGATGAAACTAAAAAAATGCTTACGGATGCTGCTATTCCTGTTGCAAATGGAATGTGTATTAGTGATATATCAGAAATCGAAACCGTTATTAAACGAGTTGGATTTCCTTTGGTATTCAAGCCATTAGATGGTAACCACGGAAAAGGAGCTTCTATCAACGTAAAAACGAAGGAAGAAGCATTCGTCGCTTTTGAACATGCTAAAAAGTATTCCAGAAAAATTATCGTTGAAAAATTCATTTCAGGATTTGATTTTCGAATTTTAGTCATCAATCACCGATTCATCGCGGCTGCATTACGAGAACCAGCGCATGTTATTGGTGATGGTGTTTCTACTATAGAACAATTAATTGAAATTGAAAATCAGGATGAACGACGTGGTTATGGTCACGAAAATGTGTTGACTGAAATAAGTATTGATAGAGAAACACATGACGAGTTAGCTAAACTAAATTACACACTGGAAACCATTTTAGAAAAAGGGAAAGTATGTCATTTAAAAGGAACAGCAAATTTAAGTACAGGTGGAACTTCTACGGATGTTACGGATATTGTTCATCCAAATAATATTTTCATTTTCGAACGCATATCAAGAGTTATCGGACTTGATATTTGTGGAATCGATGTAATGGCTAGCAATTTAAATGAACCATTAGAAGTTACTGGAGGTGTTGTTTTGGAGGTAAATGCTGCTCCCGGATTTAGAATGCATCTTGCTCCTGCAAACGGTTTACCGAGAAATGTGGCAGCTCCAGTGATTGATATGTTATATCCTGTTGGGAAATCATTTACTATTCCAATCATTGCTGTAACAGGGACCAATGGAAAAACAACAACTACTCGATTAATTTCGCACATCGTTAAAAATAATGGTTATCGCGTTGGATTTACTACTTCGGATGGAATTTATGTCCAAAATTCCATGTTAACAAAAGGCGATACAACAGGACCGGTAAGTGCTGAATTTATTTTGAAAGATCCAACGGTTGATTTTGCTGTTTTAGAAACTGCTCGTGGAGGAATCTTACGCTCGGGATTAGGCTTTAATAAATGTGATGTCGCAGTGATAACAAATATCCAAGAAGATCATATGGGACTTTCTGACATTAATACCTTAAGCGATATGGCACGTGTAAAAGGTGTTGTAGCTAGAGCTGTTAAAAGAGATGGTTATGCAGTCTTAAATGCAGATAATAAATATTGTGTATCTGTTTCTAAAACAGTTGATTGCAATATAGCTTATTTTAGTATAGACGAAAAGAATCCTATTATTATAGAACATTGCAAAAAAGGTGGAATTGCAGCGATTTATGAAAATGGCTTTATTACGATTCAAAAAGGAGAATGGAAATTTAGAGTAGAAAAAGCTTCTCATATACCTTTAACGTTTGGAGGTAGAGTTACTTTTATGATCTACAATGTGTTAGCAGCTACGCTTGCGACGTATGTTTATGGATTCACCATTGAAGATATTAAATTGAATTTAGCAACGTTTATTCCGTCAGCAGCTCAAACTCCTGGTAGAATGAATATTTTCGAATTCAAAGAATTCAAAGTTTTAATTGATTTTGCGCATAATGCGGATGGTTTTAAAGGAATCAAGGAATTTTTGTCTACTGTAGAATCTCCTTACAAAATCGGAATTATTACTGGAACCGGTGACCGAAGAGATGATGACATTCGTGATATGGGTAGAATTTCGGCTGAAATGTTTGACCATATTATCATTCGTCAAGATAAATTTTTGAGAGGAAGAAAAGCAGAAGATATTGTAAAATTATTGGTGGAAGGAATTCACGATTCAAATCCACAACAATCGTATGAGTATATCCCGAAAGAAGTTGAAGCCTTGAATCACGCTTTTTCGTTGGCTAAAAAAGGAACCTTTATTACTGCTTTGAGTGATGTGATTGATAATGCAATTGAAGTTGTTCAATCGTATTTGGATATGGATTTAGGGGAATAAATTGATTTTGAATTAAAAAAGGTTGAGTTAAAAGATTATTATTCGTTTTGCTCAACCTTTTTCTACTTTTACGTAAACTTTGTCATTTGGAACAGAATAATTAGCAATAAACGCTTTAATTTCTTCTTGCACTACTTCCACATCCGTTTTCTTAACATATATCCACTACACCAAACAAGGAAACAATTATACGCTGAATGTATCTCTTTTAATTTCTTTTGAATAAAATAATACCATCACGTAATTTTTTTACGCACTTCTACCCGTATCTTTACCACGATAAATTTAGTTTAGATTCATACGATGTCAGAAGAACAAAAAAAACAGTTAGAACAACAACTTTGGAATATAGCGAATACCTTACGAGGTAAAATGAATGCCGATGAATTCAGGGATTACATTCTTGGATTTATCTTCTTTAAATACCTCTCTGAAAAAATGGAGTTGTATGCAGATAGTATTTTAGAACAAGATGGATTGAATTTTAGAGAGATAAACGAAAATTCAGCAGACGGAAAAGAATACATTGAAGCCATTCGAGAAGAAGCGTTGGATAAATTAGGCTATTTCTTAAAACCAACGGAATTATTTTGTGAAATCGCGGTAAAAGGTGCTTCGACAAGCTCAGCATCCAATAGCAATTTCATCATTGAAGATTTGCAGCGAATTTTAATCAATATCCAACAAAGTACGATGGGTACGGAAAGCGAAGATGATTTTGACAATCTCTTTGAAGATATGGATTTGAATTCAACCAAATTAGGAAAAACTCCTGATGCAAGAAACGAAATCATTTCCAAAGTATTGTTTCATTTAGACCAAATTGATTTTGAGTTAAACGATACCGAATTAGATGTATTGGGTGATGCTTACGAATACCTAATCGGGCAATTTGCGAGTGGTGCAGGAAAAAAAGCAGGCGAATTTTACACACCACAAGAAGTGAGTAAAGTGTTAGCGAAAATTGTTACCACAGGAAAAACAAAATTAAAATCGGTGTATGACCCAACCTGTGGTTCTGGTTCCTTGTTGTTGCGTGTAGCAAAAGAAGTGGTCGAAGTTTCTGATTTTTACGGTCAAGAAATGAACCGTACCACCTACAACTTGGCACGTATGAATATGATTTTGCACGACGTACATTACCGTCAATTTGATATCAAACAAGAAGATACACTCGAACGACCACAACATTTAGACAAACAATTTGAGGCGATTGTTGCTAACCCACCTTTCTCGGCACAATGGAGTGCAAACCCCTTGTTTACTTCCGATGACCGTTTTAGTCAATATGGGAAATTAGCACCGTCGAGCAAGGCAGATTTTGCTTTCGTGCAACATATGATTTACCATTTAGCGGACAATGGAATTATGGCCATTGTGTTACCGCACGGTGTTTTATTCCGTGGTTCGGCTGAACAACACATTCGACGTTATTTGATTGAAGATAGAAATTACCTCGATGCCGTGATTGGTTTGCC
>CANHRS010000104.1 GCA_947463445.1 Flavobacteriia bacterium
ACTTGAACCCGCACGCCCATACAGGCACAGGATTTTAAGTCCGGCGTGTCTACCAATTCCACCACTCGAGCAGACTTAAATTATTGAGCGAGAAACGAGATTCGAACTCGCGACCCCGACCTTGGCAAGGTCGTGCTCTACCAGCTGAGCTATTCTCGCAGTAAAACCTCAAGGTTAAAAATAATACGTTAATTATTCCCTCGAAAGCGTGTGCAAAGATAAGTAAGATTTTTAATTCTCAAAGACTTTGCAAAACTTTTTTTATCCCCCAGTCCATTTTTTTATTTCATTCAACTTCATCAACGCCTCTACCGGTGTTAATGTATTGATGTCTATCGCAACCAACTCTTCCCTAATCTGCTCTAATACAGGATCATTTAACTGGAAAAAACTCAATTGCATATCGTCTACACTAGGACCAGATTTTACTTTTTGTTTTTCTTGTCCTGCATGCGATTTTTCTAATTGCACCAAAATTTTGTTCGCACGATCAATCACTTGCTTCGGCATTCCCGCTAATTTAGCCACATGAATACCAAAAGAATGCTCACTTCCTCCAGCTACTAACTTGCGTAAAAACAAAATTTTATTCCCCGTCTCTTTTACAGATACATTGAAGTTTTTAATGCGCTCAAATTGATTCGTCATTTCATTCAACTCATGGTAATGCGTTGCAAACAAGGTTTTTCCTTTCACTTTCGAATGTTCATGAATATACTCTGCAATCGCCCATGCAATCGAAATTCCATCGTACGTACTTGTCCCACGTCCAATCTCATCCAACAAAATTAAACTACGATCGGAAAGGTTATTCAAGATACTCGACGTTTCGTTCATCTCTACCATGAAGGTTGATTCTCCAGAAGAAATATTATCCGAGGCTCCAACACGCGTAAAAACTTTATCCACCAAACCTAAATTAGCAGATTTCGCAGGAACAAAACACCCCATTTGTGCCATCAACGAAATCAATGCTGTTTGACGCAACAAAGCACTCTTACCTGACATATTTGGTCCCGTAATCATAATGATTTGTTGGGAATCCTTATCTAAAAAGACATCATTACTCACATACTCCTCCCCTGCTTTCAACTGTTTCTCAATCACTGGGTGTCGGCCATCTTTTATTTCTAACGCAAACGATTCATTGACATTTGGTCGAACGTAATTATTTAAAGTAGAAATAGTTGCAAAAGATAACAAACAATCCAATTGACCAATTAATAAAGCATTTAATTGAATGGATTGTATATAATCTGCCATGGAGAGCACCAATTCTTGAAACAAACGCGTTTCAATCACATGCATGCGATCTTCTGCGCCTAATATTTTACTTTCGTATTCTTTTAATTCTTGTGTGATATAACGCTCCGCATTCACCAAGGTTTGCTTACGTATCCATTCTTCCGGAACTTTATCCTTATGGGTATGGGTCACTTCTAAATAGTATCCAAATACATTATTAAAGGAAACTTTTAAACTCGGAATCCCTGTTCGTTCCGATTCCCGAATTTGCAAATCCTCCAAATAGGCCTTCCCGTTAAACGAAATTTCGCGCAATTCATCTAATTCCGCATGTACACCATTGCCAATCACCATTCCTTTGCCAATTTGAACCGCAGGCTCTTCCATCAAAGTAGTTGCAATCAGGTCGATTAATTTTTCACATGGATTTAAGCGATCACCAATCTTTTGTAATGAAACGATATTTGTTTGCCCCAATTCCGCCTTAATCGGTGCGATTTGACGTAAGGTGTTTTCTAAATGTTTGACTTCTTTCGGATGTACGCGACCAACCGCCACTTTCGAAATTAAACGTTCCAAATCACCTATGTCTTTCATACGTTCCGAAATTCGGTATGCCGTTTTTGTTTCTTTCGTGAAAAACTCCACCGAATCTAGACGTTCCTGAATCGGCTTCAATTCTTTCAAAGGTAACACTACCCAACGCTTCAACATTCTCCCCCCCATTGGTGTGGATGTCTGGTCTAAAACATCAATCAAGGTTGTTGCATTTTCGTTGTGCGAGTTGATTAATTCCAGATTTCTTACCGTAAAACGATCCAACCACACATATTTATCTTCTTCGATTCGTGACAATTGGGTAATATGTCCCAACTTATCATGTTGTGTTTCGGATAAATAATGTAAAATCGCTCCAGAAGCAATAATCGCTTCCTGTAATCCTTCCACACCAAATCCTTTCAAATTCTTGGTGCCAAAATGTTTGGTTAAGGATTCAAATGCAAAATCCTCGTTAAACACCCAATCTTCCAGTTTGTAGGCATAGTATTTCTCCCCAAACGAGGCTTTAAATTGTGTCGTATATTTTTTTTGATAAATGATTTCACTTGGTTCAAATCCTTGAATCAATTTATCAATATAATCCATAGATCCTTGCGCTACAAGAAATTCACCAGTAGAAATATCTAAAAAAGAAACGCCATTATTTTTGGCATCCATATGCACCGCACACAAAAAGTTATTCCGTTTTTGATCTAATACTTGGTCATTAAAGGAAACACCTGGAGTTACTAATTCTGTCACCCCACGTTTCACAATCGTCTTGGTCATTTTCGGGTCTTCCAACTGATCGCAAATCGCAACGCGTTGTCCTGCACGCACTAATTTTGGTAAGTAATTATCTACCGAATGATGCGGAAATCCGGCTAACTCAATATGTGAATCCCCATTTCTTCGCTTGGTCAAAGTAATCCCTAAAATACGCGCCGTTTTAATAGCATCTTCCCCAAAAGTTTCATAAAAATCGCCCACGCGAAACAACAATAACGCTTGTGGATGTCGTGCTTTGATTTGATTATATTGCTGCATTAAAGGCGTTTCACTCGCGCTTTTCGGTGTCTTCTCTTTTGCCAAACTCTTGGATTTTGAATTGAGCTGTAAATTTAGAGTGTAGGAGTTTGAAAGGGAAGATTTTAAAGGTAATATTATCAACAAAGGAGCAGATTGATGTTGATATTATTTTGAATAAAGATTAGCGCAGAGAACTCAGAGGTAATTTGAAGTTGTTGACTGAATTATTCGAGGTCGCAGAGATTTTCTAACCTTGTTAGAAATTTATTGACTTAAAAATTTTGACATAGTCAAAATAACCTCTGCGTCCTCAAAACGCATTTAAGTCAAATTTCTCAAGAAATCTCTGCGCTAAAAAACACTAGTGAAAATTTACTCTTTCAACACACATTCACACAAAATTTTCTTAGTTAAACGAAAAAACAGCAATTTATTTAAGTTACCTAAAATCATTTACCTAAATTTATTTTCAAATTAAAAAACACCTCTTCAACAGATGAATAGAAAACTAAAATTGTGGGAATTAAACCGTGTTTCGGAAGAGGATTTTAAAACGCAAAAAAAAGCTCCCGTAATCGTTATTTTGGATAGTATTCGCAGTTTGAATAACATCGGTTCTTTTTTCAGAACGGCAGATGCGTTCAATATTGAGAAAATTTACCTTTGTGGGATTACAGCAACTCCACCGCATCGAGAGATCCAAAAAACGGCTTTAGGAGCAACAGAATCTGTCACTTGGGAACATCGCGAAAATATTATAGACCTCATCCACGAATTAAAAGCGGAAGGAATAACGATTGCAAGTATTGAACAGGCGGAAAAAACAACCTTTTTACAACATGTTCCAAGCCTTGAATTTCAAAAAATTGCCCTTATCTTTGGAAACGAAGTCGATGGTGTTGACCAAGAAGCAATCAACCTAAGCGACCATATACTAGAAATTCCTCAATTTGGAACAAAACACAGTTTAAATGTTTCGGTATGTGCTGGTGTAGTATTATGGGAGTTTGCAAAAAGAACCCTTCGAGAGCCTCAGGGTAAAAATTGAGTAACGAAGATAAGAGTGACGTGTGACGAAGTGACGTAATAGATAATTTACTAAATTTAGATTGAATGAATAAGATGAAAATATATAAAAGTTTAGGAATACTTTTTGGTGGTCTATTTTTGATCACATTGATACTTGCAAATTTTAAACAATTCAAAATCGAACATAATGATTCTACACTTTTTTCTGTGTTAATGTTTGTCTGTATTGTCAAAGTAAATCAACTTAAAGTAAAAGATTTAGAAAAAGAATTACACGAATTAAAAGCAAAATATCAAGAAAAATAATTCTATTTCCTATAAGCTAAAAACTATTGGCTAATCACTAATAAGCTAATCACTAAAACCTATCTACTATAAACTAACTTACTACTATTGCCTAATTACTAAAAGCTAAAAGCTATATGCTAACTACTATTGCCTAATTACTAAAAGCTATAAGCTATTCACTAATAACTAAAAAATATGAAAACAATTACGGTACAAGAATTAAAATCCTGGATGGATAACATCGAAGATTTTCAATTAGTAGATGTACGCGAACCACATGAAAATGAAATTTGCACCTTAAATGCATTATTGATTCCATTGAATGAAGTTCCTGAAAGAGCAAGTGAAATTGTAAAAGATAAAAAAGTGGTAGTTCATTGTCGTTCAGGAATGCGAAGTGCTAATGCTATCAATTTCTTAGAAGCGCAACATGGCTATGACAACTTATATAATTTAGAAGGCGGGATTTTAGCTTGGGCGAGAGAGATTGATGATAGTATGGAGGCGTATTAATTTGTAAATTACAGATTGCAAATTAGCAAATTTTAGAATAGCTGATTCAAAATAAAAATTGACCTATGGAAGGGGAAGATATACGATGGAAACAACGCTTTCGAAATTTCAATAAATCATTGGAATTATTGGAGAGCGCGTTAAAAATTGAACAACCTGATGTAGTTCAAAAAGCTGGTATTGTTCAGTTTTTTGAAATGTGTTGTGAACTTTCTTGGAAAGTCATGAAGGATTATTTAGAAGATCAAGGCTTTACAGAGATAGGAACTCCGAGGAATGCAATTAAGAAATCATTTGAAATAGGTTTAATAGAAGATGGACATGCTTGGATGGATTTGTTAGTAGATCGAAATTTATCGGTACATACCTACGATGAAGAAAAAGCGAATAGTCTGGATTTGCTTATTCACACTAAATATATTCAGTTGTTTCAGAAATTAAGAAATATGCTTTCTACTAAATAACATGGGAAAATTTGGCCTTATAGACAGTGACCTTGTGTTTTTATCCAACCTTTTTCAAAAATATTCTTCTATAGATGAAGTCATCATTTTTGGAAGTCGAGCAAAAGGGAATTATAAAAATGGAAGTGACGTTGATTTAGCAATAAAAAGTCAATCTATCGGAAATGAAGAGCTAAATGCAATGGATGATGCTCTTAATGAAAATTCAAATTTACCCTACAAATTTGACATAGTTCATTATGAAAAAATTCAAACTCCAGAATTGAAAGATCATATAGATCGTGTTGGAAAAATTTTATTTTTAAGATAAATTGACATTCACAATTTATATCTCATCTCAAATAAATCATACCCTTCTGACCAATAATCTTTAATTATTTTTATTAATTCAAATCCAGATTTTTCGTAAAATTTATAGGTATGTTGTGAAGTTCTAACTGAAATATCTTTTATAGAATTTTTATTTAAAAGTCTATCAATTCTATGTTTTACCAATAATGTTCC
>CANHRS010000105.1 GCA_947463445.1 Flavobacteriia bacterium
GAATTTTTCAGATGTTAGCATTATGTCTTATTCCGTGAAGTATGCTAGTGCTTTTTATGGACCATTCAGAGATGCATTAGATTCTGCACCAAAAGCTGGAGATAAAAAGACCTACCAAATGAACCCTGCAAATCGTCGCGAAGCATTACTAGAAGCGGAATTGGATATACAGGAAGGTGCTGATATGTTAATGGTGAAACCTGCACTTTGTTATTTGGACGTAATTGCTTCTTTAAAAGAAAATTTTTCTGTTCCTATTACTGCCTATAATGTTAGTGGTGAATGTGCTATGGTATATGCTGCGTCGCAAAATGGTTGGTTGAATTACGAAGCTACGATGTCTGAAATGTTATTGAGTATTCGTCGTGCTGGTGCAGATGGAATCTTGACCTATTTTGCGAAAGATTTCGCTACTTTATTAAAAAAATAATGAAATATTTACCGATACTCGAAGGTGCTAAGGCAAATTTACCTGCGCTAAAAAAAAAGTTGGTGAGTCTTAAAAAAACGAATAATAGTTTGCTAGACACACAATTTCATGCTGCACACGTAAAAACGTTTAAAGGAATCGATTGTTTATCCTGTGCAAATTGTTGTAAAACAACGAGTCCCATTTTTCGAAAGGTGGATATTGACCGTATTTCTAAAAGCATGGGAATGAAATCGGGTAAGTTTGAAGACGAATTTTTACGGGTAGATGAAGATGGGGATTTTGTGCTCAAATCTTCCCCTTGCTATTTTTTAGGAAATGATAATAAATGTTCTATTTATGATGTGCGACCTTTAGCTTGCAGAGAATATCCACATACCGACCGGAAAAACATGTTTCAAATTTTAGATTTAACCGCTAAAAATTTGGAAATATGTCCTGCTGTCGCGAAGATTGTAACTGAAATGGAAGGGAATGTAAAAAAATCAACGGAGCGCTAAAACAGTGCTAAAGTACCTCAATCGTATATAAAATCAAAAATATTAACTGTTTGATATCTAATAAAAAAGCCCGAATTATATCGGGCTTTTTCGTTATGCGGAGAGAGCGGGATTCGAACCCGCGATAAGCTTTAGGCCTATACACGCTTTCCAGGCGTGCTCCTTAAACCACTCGGACATCTCTCCAATTTAGTATTTTCTATCGCTCCTTAAACCTCCCGATAGCTATCGGGACGGACATCTCTCCAATAGTATATAATCGATTATAAATTGGTTTGCGAAAGTACGAAAAAATATACTTAAATCGTTAATTCGCCAGAAATATTTTGTGCAAGTATTTTTTTTATCTCATCTTGACTGGAACCATTACCTAAGGCATACATAAATTTACATACTGCAGCCTCGGTTGTCATATCTCCACCGCCAATAACTCCTACTTTTTGGAAGAACGAACTTGTCTGATATAATCCTTGCTCTACGGAACCGCTATTGCATTGTGTAATATTCAATACAATACCGTCATCTGCAATATATGTTTCTATCAAATCATCAAATGCTTTATCGGTTGGTGCGTTTCCAGCGCCAAAAGTTTCTAAAATAATCCCTTTGATTTTGGAGATATCAAACAGACTTTGGTAAACAGATGCATTGAATCCAGGAAAAATTTTCAGTAATGCAACGCGATTATCTAATTCTGTAAATAATTGAAAAATTTCCGACGTAGCTTTTACTCCTTGTTGGTAATTAATATGAATTCCTGCAGTTGCTAAAGGTGGAAAATTTGGGGAACTAAATGCTTCAAATGCATTAGCAGAAATTTTAGTAGTTCTATTTCCACGAAACAAATTGTTTTCAAAATAGATAGCAACTTCTTGAATTTTACTTGAACCATCACTGTTTTTAGCTGCAGCTATCTCAATGGAAGTCAGAACATTTTCACGACCATCTGTACGTATTTCATCTATTGGTAATTGCGAACCAGTAAGGATAACTGGTTTCGTTAAACCTTGTAACATAAAACTCAATGCAGATGCTGTATAAGCCATGGTATCCGAACCGTGTAAAATAACAAAGCCATCGTTTTCCGCGTAATGATTAGAAACAATTTCTGCAATTTGTTTCCAGTAATTTGGATTCATTTCAGAGGAATCTACTGGTTTTTCGAAAGAGATCGTTTCTAATTGAACGTTTAAACGTTTGATTTCTGGAATTTGTTGGTATAAATGGTCAAAGTTAAATGCAGTTAAAGTTCCAGAATTTGGATCGTTAACCATACCAATAGTCCCACCTGTATAAATAATTAATACCTTCGGCTGTTGCATGTTATATAGAAAAAAGTTTACGTGCATTTTCACTTGTTATTCTTCCAATTTCTTGTTCTGAAATAGCGAAAATATCCGATATTTTTGATGCGATTGCAGTTATATAAGCACTTTCATTTCGTTTACCACGGAAAGGAGTAGGAGCTAAATAGGGAGAATCCGTTTCAAGAACTAATTTATCTAAAGGGATATGTTGGACAGCTGCTGGTAACGTTGATTTTTTATAGGTAACTACACCGCCAATTCCAAAAGAAAAACCACCATAAGAAAGTATTTTCTGAACATCTGTTTCTTCACCAGAAAAACAATGAAAAACACCTTTAAGTCTTTCATCATTATGTTTATCTAGTACTGCGTATATCTCAGGGAAAGAATCTCTAGCATGAATAACAATAGGTATTTGGAGTTCTTTCGCCCAATTAATCTGTGTAATAAATGCCTGTTCTTGCTCTTTTTGAAATGTTTTATCCCAATATAAATCGATTCCAATTTCTCCGATAGCAATAAATGGACGTTTATCTAACCATTCTTTTATTTGTGCTAATTCTTTTTCCCAGTTTTCAGTAACTGAACATGGATGTAGCCCCATCATTGGATAACAAACACCAGGATATTTTTCTTCCAATGCAAACATACCTTCAATAGAACGATGATCTACATTTGGAAGCAATAATTTTTCTACACCAGCATCTAATGCACGTTGTATAGCATCATCACGATCGATATCAAATTGGGAGGAATACAGGTGTGTATGCGTATCAATGAGCATTTTGGGATAAATAGTTTAAAAGAGTAAAATTTATAATGCAATTAAACAAAAAAATAGTCGAAATGAAAATTACATTCCGACTACTTTCAGTTTAATGAAAAATTAACAAAATTCGTTGTATGCTTCTGTTAAATTTTCAGCGATCATTTGTGCTGTTCCACCTTCGATATGGTGTCTCTCTAAGAAATGAACCAATTCGCCGTCTTTGAATAAGGCAATAGAAGGAGAAGATGGAGGATAAGGTAAGAAGTGTTTTCTAGCCTGAGCAACTGCCTCACCGTCTACTCCTGCAAAAACTGTCGTTAATTTAGCTGGTTTTTTGTCTCCGTTTAAAGATAGTTTAACGCCTGGACGCATATTCCCAGCTGCACAACCGCACACAGAGTTTACAACTACTAATAAAGTTCCTGCTGTATTTGCAATAACTTCATCTACTTGAACTGGTGATACTAATTGTTCAAAACCTGCATTAACAAGGTCTTGTTTCATTGGAGCTACTAATTCTGCTGGATACATATTTTTAAATTTAGATTTATAAATGTTAATTTATTTCACGTAAAGTTAAAGAAGAAAAGTAAAAATTGGACTACATTTGAGCATCTTTCTTTTAGTATATGCGTATAATTTTACTTTTTTTAACGATAACATTTTCTGTTCATTTTGGGTTTGGTCAAGAAAAAAATCTAGATTCTTTGATGAATCAATGGCATAGAGCTGCCGGGACAGCAAATTACATCAATTATTTTGGTTTCATGTCTGATAGTTTTGTCTTTTTGGGTACTGCTCCAGGAGAACGTTGGGACAAAGAAAAGTTTTCTTCCTTCGCTAAACCATATTTTGATAGGGGAAAAGCGTGGGATTTTAAATCGCACAATAGAAATTGGATGTTTTCTAAAGATTCTACGATAGCGTGGTTTGATGAAGATTTAGACACCTGGATGCGCGGATGTAGGGGGAGTGGTATACTTCAAAACGTAGATGGTACATGGAAGATTGTCTATTATAACTTAACCGTTTTAATTGAGAATGAAAAAATAAATAGTTTTATAGAACTACGAGACAAAAAATAAAGGCTGACCAATGAAGGACAGCCTTTAAGTGCTAATTTATAGAAGTTCGTTGAGCGAACTTTTACTTGTATAATAACTGACAATTTCTTTTCTTTCACCATCAAAATAGTGCTGCAATAAGTAATCAGCCATAAATTCTCTATATTGTTCACGGGAAATTTTAGGGATATACACGTGTCCGCGTCCTACAGCTTTATGACGAATGAATTTTTTCTTTTCTAAAATTCGAACAATGGTAGACGTAGTATTATAAGCTGGACGTGGTTCGTCATATAATGCTACAATTTCTTTCACTGTCGATTTTTCGAGTTTCCAAAGTCTAAGCATAACTTGCTCTTCCGCTGGTGTTAATCTTTCCATAGGTGAATTTCTAATCGATTAGATGCCTAATTTTTTACGAATATCTTTAGGAACACCATCTTTATGTAAATAGTAGTTCATTGTTTTGTAACGGAAGAAATTTTCAGATGCATAGAAATATCCTTTAGGAAAGTTTCTGTCTGTTCCCCAAGAATTTTTCACTAAAAAGAATTTTTTACCCGTTTGATCTTTATATAAACCAACAATGTGCATTCCGTGATCATCCGTAGTTAATTTTTTATCATATGCTTCTTGACGAAGTTCCGGAGTAATTGTTACTTCTTTTACAGGATTTAAGAAACCATTTGCATATTTTTCTGCACCAGCATCTGAAAACATTTTAGAATCTTTTCCTTTTATATCGATAGCGCTTTCATCTTCAGGACAAATAGCAATACCATTTCGGAAACTAAATCCTTTTTCAGAAACGTCAGACCCCCAAGCAATTGTGAATCCATTTTTTAACGCGTATTCTGCAATGTTGTACAATTCATCTAAATTTACATTGTAAGAACCTTCCCATAACCAATTGTCAGGAATTGCTAAATGTGCAGGTTTATACAAATCATGTCCGATAAATGAAGTAATAGAAACATAATCATCCATATTTAATTTTAAGGATTCAGCATACGATTTAGGAGAATATTTCTTTCCATCGATAGTGAATTCTGTAGGTTCTTTTCCTAAATAAGCATCTAAAATACCTCCAACTGCATTTTTCCATGCTTTAACTGTTATTCCTTGAGAATTGTCTTTCTCCATTTCATCTTTGGAATATTTCAACATTCCTTGAACGGCACCATCTAAAACGCTAAACATTTCGCCGTGTGCATGGTTTTCAGAACCGTAATTTAATCCTTTGTAGATTTCTTCAGGAACTACACCATATTTTTTGATGATGTATGGAATATCCACA
>CANHRS010000106.1 GCA_947463445.1 Flavobacteriia bacterium
ATTACTCAATTGGACATGGGAGGTGAATATTTCTTGTTGTCAGAAGAAGTTCCAAAGAAACAATGGAAGATTACTGATTCCAAACGAAAAATTGCAGATTTTACATGTCGCAAAGCCATTTGGAAAAAAAACGATTCGACTCGCATTTACGCATGGTTTACGGAGGAAATCATACCTGAAATTGGTCCGGAGGGAGTTACTGGACTACCAGGTGCAATTTTAGGTTTGGCTACTGAAAATGGAAGTGTGGTATATTTTGCACAGTCAGTGACAGTTCAATCGATAGATAAATCAGACATACAATTCACTTATAAGAAAAAGAAAGTGATGAATTTGAATGAACTTATCCTCAAAGTAAACGCTCTTTTAGGAGAAAAAGAAGGGAAGGAAAAATTGGATAAGGAGTTGTTTTATTGGAGGTAAAAAAATAGAAATCATTAAATTAGCAATCTTAAGTTGCAATAAATTAAATTAGATGTGGTTTTCAGAAATGATCTTCATTATAATAAAAGAAATCGAATAGTAAAGTTTAGTAGGTCATGTTGTTTAATTCGATTGAATTTTTTTGGTTTCTTCCTATCGTATTTATTATCTATTGGTCTATTTCTTTTTTTAGACTCACTTTTCAAAATTTTTTCATTGTAATTGCAAGCTATTTTTTTTATGGTTATTGGGATTGGTTTTTATTAGTCCTAATAATTGCAAGTACATTATTAGATTTTTCAGCGGGATTATTATTGAAAGTTGAAAAAAAACAATCCATACGATTTTCAATATTACTGATTAGTATTATTGGTAATTTGGGGATGTTATTTTGTTTTAAATATTACAATTTTTTTGTTTATAATTTTAATCAAGCTTTTACTTTTTTTGGAAACGCAATAGAACTTCCTACTTTACAACTCATTCTTCCTGTTGGTATTAGTTTTTACACATTACAAACTATGAGTTATACCATTGATGTATATAATAGAAAATTAGAAGCAACAAAAGATTTTATTTCATTTTCTGCTTTCGTAAGTTTTTTTCCTCAATTAGTTGCTGGTCCAATTGAAAGGGCGACTCATTTGTTACCCCAATTTTACACTGCACGTGTTTTTAGTTATGAAAAAGCACGCGATGGTATGCGGCAAATTTTGTGGGGAATATCTAAGAAAATTATCCTTGCTGACACCTGTGCTAAATTCACAAATGAGTTATTTATACATTCTGAAAATTATTCGGGCAGTTCTTTAGTTTTAGGATTATTTTTATTTACTATTCAAATATATTGTGATTTTTCGGGTTATTCTGATATTGCTATAGGGACTGCGAGGTTGTTTGGATTTGAATTAATGCAAAATTTCAACTTTCCTTATTTTTCAAAAAACATACGAGAATTTTGGCAAAAGTGGCACATTTCACTATCCACTTGGTTTCGAGATTATATATATATCCCATTAGGAGGAAATAAGAAAAATAAAATAATTGTTATTAGAAATGTATTTGTCGTATTTATTTTAAGTGGTTTATGGCATGGAGCGAGTTGGAACTTTATTGTTTGGGGAATTATACATGCTGTTTTAATGCTACCTTCTATCTTACTAAGAAAACACTTTTTTATTCAAAATAAGTTTACTGACACATTAAGAGTTCTTTTAACATTTTGTATAATCATGCTTACTTGGGTGTTTTTTCGAACATCCAATCTTTCACAGGCATTTCATTTCATTCAATCTATTTTTACACCTTCTCTATTTTCAATACCCTATATTGATATTAAGGATGGATATTTGTCGCTACTAATCATGATACTTTGTTTTATTTTAATTGAATGGAATGGAAAGAATTATTCTTTCTCCTTTAAAATAATTGAAAAAGTGAAGCTAAAAGCTGTTCGGTGGGCTGTTTATTTATTCCTTTTAATTCTAATTTATTTTATGGTAAATAATGAAGAAAATTTAGAATTTATATATTTTCAATTCTGACGAGATGAAGTTTTTTATTAAAAATGTTTTGATTTTTTTTCTACTTCTAGTTTGCTTAAACTTTATAGTTTATATTATATACAATCGATTAGACAAAAATAAATATGAAAAATATTCCTTAAAATATACTTCTTATTTATTTGGAGATTCGCATGGGGCAGCTTTGGGTCAGGATATTAACAGTTATAATATTTACAATTTTTCGTCTGGAAGAGATTCCTATTTTGACATAGAGAGAAAAATTAATTTCATATTAGAAAAACAAAAAATTGACACTATTTATCTAAGTGTAGACGATCACTGTTTGAGTCCATATAGAGAAACTGCTAATAATATTACAAAGTCTATTTTTTATTGTCGACCTAGCGATTTTAATTCCATTTTTGAATATTTTTATTTTAAACATTTCAAACATTATTTCACACTCTTCGATTCTGAAATTAAAGTTACCATTAGAAAATATCTTTTCAGTTCCATGACTAAAAATAAAGTTTCAACTATAACAAATGATTGGTGTACATTTTCTTTAAGTAAAAGGATAGCAGAATCTAACAAACGATATAAAGATCAATTTAAAGATGGAACAAAATCAAAAAAACTTACGTTGTCTTTACTTAGAATTATTCACTTGTGTAAGAGTAGAAAAATCACTTTAATTGGGATAAAATTTCCTTTAGCAAAGGAATATTTAGAAGTAATTGGTAATAAATCTTATTTTGCAGATAGTATCCTGCTGAGAAAAAATATACCAGTTTTAGATTTTAAAGAAAATACAATAAATGATTGTTCCGATTTTCTTAATCAAGATCATTTGAATTACAATGGAGCAAAAAAATTAATTAAAGAAATTTTCAATTAAGCCAAGTATTTTTATTCTAAAAAGAAAACTATCGTGCTAACAACTCTACACTTTTGCAAAAATGGCTCTTCCGGTTTGGAACTACTTTCACTTCCCTCTTCACCATAATAATATTCCCCAGCGATAGTGATTTGACCTTGTGAAGCAGTTTTTATTTTCCCTAGTTTAGCTTGCGAATCGTTTGCAAATTGTTCACCAGCAACCCGTGCATTTTTTGTACTCGCAGCAATTAGTTTTGGTTTAATTGTATTTAATTCAGGGAAATAATAATTTGTCGTTAAAGTAGCAGTTAAATCCCGACTTACTAAATCCACATTTATTTTAGCAGATTTATCTTCTGTGCTTTTAACATCGTTGGAATTAACAATTAAATTTTGAGAGATTGTATAACGATCAACTTTTACTTGCACTTCTTGTCCGTTTTGCCATTCCGTCTCATAATATTTTTGTTTATCGGTAATACTGATGTTTTTCACTTCTATATCCTCTTTTTTATATCCTTGCGTTTTTAGATACTTTTCAATCGCTTTTTTCTTATCTTCTGTTAATTGGATTAGTTCTTTTAAATCATCTCCAGCGTAGGAAAAACTTACATTTATTGTTGCAGCAGTTGCAGTCATATCCATTTCAGCTAAACCTTTCACGGTTACCACACGATCTTTATCGCTAAATGTTTTAAGTCCTCTAAAAATAAAAAAACCGAGTAAGAATAGACCAAGAAGTAAAGAAGATCCTAGAATTATATGTTTTGATTGCGTGTTGTTTTCCATGGGATAAAGTTTTTAAAAATATGATTTAAAGTAATTTATTTCGAATATATATTATAAATGTAATAAAATGAAATTAGTTAGTGTTCAATAGTTTAATCTATCTTCATTTAAACTTTCGCATTAATGTTTCATAAACTTCCTTCATCCCTTCTACAGCTGTTTTTTGGATGTAATGTCCTTTGATTGCATTATCGGTATGGACGTAAATTTCCGCCGGATCAATGACAATTAATTTTGCATGCGCTGACAAGTAATGTGGGATGCTGTTTGCTGGATACACTTGCATAGAACTTCCTATAACGACACAAATATCACATTCAACGGCTAATTTCTTCGCTTCGTACATTTTGGTTTCGTCTAACATTTCCCCAAACCAAACGATGTGTGGTCTAAGTTGACTCCCCTTTTCACAGGTATCACCAAGTTTAATATCTGTTTGGCAATCGTAAATCATTGTAGGATCTATCGTTGAACGAGATTTTAATAATTCCCCATGTAAATGTACTACGTGTTGTGCACCAGCACGTTCATGCAAATTATCTACATTTTGTGTAACTACGGATACATCAAATTCAGTTTGTAGTTTTGCTATTAATTCATGTGCTAGATTGGGTGATACTTCCAAGCATTGTTTGCGACGTTGGTTGTAGAAATCCAAGACTAATTGCGGGTCGTGTTCCCAACCTTCAAAGGTACATACATCTTCAATTCGGTAATTATTCCATAATCCATCTGGACTATTTCTAAAGGTATGAACACCGCTTTCAGCAGATACGCCAGCTCCTGTGAAGAATAGTATTTTATGTTTTTTCATTGGTGAGGTTTTTTATATATACGAGAAGGATTAGGAAATATAACAATTGTTTGGGGAACCATATAAGGCATATAAGAGATTTTTGATGGGTTGGTTGGGGGTTTTAACCATTGAGGCATTGAGAAGTTGAGGTGGGAATGATTTGTTAGGATTGAAGATGCATTGAGAATGGCTTTGCCATTTTGTGGAACGATATAAGGCATATAAGAAATTTCCGAGTTTGTAGCGGGGAGTAACCATTAAGGCATTGAGAAGTTGCGATTGATAGTAGATATTTAGGATCGAGGATGCATTGAGAATGGCTTTGCCATTTTGGGGAATCATATAAGGTATGTAAGAGATTTTTGATGGGTTGGTTGAGGGTTTTAACCATTGAGGCATTAAGATGTTGATTTAGAGACTGATTTGTGAGGATTGAAGATGCATTGAGAATGGCTTTGCCATTTTGAGGAACCATATAAGGCATATAAGAGATTTTTGATGGGTTGGTTGGGGGGAGTAACCATTAAGGCATTGAGAAGTTGCGATTGATAGTAGATATTTAGGATTGAGGATGCATTGAGAATGGCTTTGCCATTTTGGGGAACCATATAAGGCATGTAAGAGATTTTTGTTTGGTTGGTTGGGGGTTTTAACCATTGAGGC
>CANHRS010000107.1 GCA_947463445.1 Flavobacteriia bacterium
AATATAACCTAAATGATAGCAATCTGCTTTTTGCATTTAGTAATAAATTATTCAGCTGAAGTCTCTTCTGTAGCTCCTTCTTCCGATGTAGTTTCTTCAACAGCTTCTTCCGCTACCTCATCTGCTACTTCTTCAACAGCTGGAGTATTTTTTGCTTCAATTGCTTTTGCTTTTGCTTCTTTAGCAGCTTGTTCTGCTTTAAAAGCATCCGCTTTTGCTTTTTCAGCAGAAGAAGATAAACCTGTTACTTTAGCAGTAATTTTAGCATCTTTTTCAGCTACCCAAGCAGCAAATTTAGTCTCTACATCCGCTTCCGTTAACGCGCCTTTTTTAACACCGTTTAATAAGTGGTTTTTGTATAAAACACCTTTGTAGGATAAAATTGCACGAGCAGTCTCTGTTAATTCAGCACCTGTACGTAACCAAGTTAGAGCGCTATCAAAATTAATTTCGATAGTTGCAGGATTTGTGTTAGGATTGTAAGTACCTAATTTCTCGATGAATTTACCATCTCTTTTTGCACGTGAGTCAGCTACTACTAAATGAAAAAATGCTTTTGATTTTTTCCCGTGTCTTTGCAAACGAATTCTTGTTGCCATTTTTTTGTTTTATTTGTTGAGGTACGAAACCTCGGTTAATAGTAAGTGAGGTACGAAACCTCTATTAATAATTGAGTGCAAAATTAACTAATAAATTTCAAATCCCATTATTTAAACTGGAAAAAAACAAACTAAAGCTATGTAAGCTACATTTAAAATACATGGTAACCAAATTTCTTTCAAACTTAGTTTAGAAAGACATAAAAGAACAAGAATACAAACAACTAAAAATGAAGAGCAAAACAATAATGTATAATCCAAAAAAACATTTTTAATCCATCTATTATTCACAGATAAAATTATATAAAAGAACAAGGGTTGATATTTAAGAAATATAGTTAGTGTATGAAGCATAGCTTATATATTTATTAATACTTAATCAAAAGTATTAAATTCTATTTAAAGGGATAATTTTAAAATCACTAATTTTGAAATAAAAAAGGCATAATTCATAACTCATAAACCATAACTCCTACAAATGTTTTCCAAAGAAGAACTAAAAAACTACAACATTCAATTTTGGGCTGAATTTAAGCAACGTATGTCACAACATCGAGGTGTCTCTGGTAAAAAAGTGAATTGGTTACAGTACCGTACACATTTGCAAAATGTATATGTTCGATTAGAAACCATCAATAAAGATTGTAAATTTTGTTTCGACATTCAATTCAAAGATGATTCCATCCGAGAAATTGTATGGGAACAAATGGGAGAATTAAAAAAATTACTAACCTCTGAAATGGGAAGTGAAGGAAATTGGATAGAAGATTATTCTTCCGGAACCATAAAATCTATGTGCCGTATCGAATGGACATTAGAAAATACAAATTACTTAACAGCAAGTAATAAAGAAAAGATTTACGATTTTTTTGAGGACAAACTACTTCGTTTTGATCGCTTTTACGATACTTATGGCGAAATATTATACCACCTAGTGAAATAAATCAAGGTTCTGTAATTGGAACTAAATTCATTATGTATTTGAAAGAAGTTCCTTTCATTGGAGTCAACTCAATGTTTCCTTCCGATAATTTGGTAATCTTAAACTTCCAGACTTTTCCTTTTCCCGATAAGATTACTATTTTTTTGTCTATTACTTTATAATCGACAACATCCCCTTTTTCATTACCGAATGTATTTATTTTTTGAACTGCACATCTTCCTGAAGCATAAAAAGTAATAATGTCTTTTTTATTTCGATCTGGATTGGCATAATCTCTTTGTTTACTCCATAAATGATCTACTAACCACATCTTAGAATTACCATCATTGAAAATGGCAGTACTATTTAAAGGTTTTAATTCTACATCTAAGGTGCAGGCAGAAATTACAAAAAGTGTTATATAAAGACTAAGTGTTTTCATTAAAACACCATTCTGTTTTTTGTAATTACCGTCTCAATTTCCATATTCATGGAATCTTGGAATTCAGTCTTAATATTTGCATCATTAATTTGCTCTACTTGCTTAAAAACATAGTGTTTATCTTTCCAAACGTATAAACAATTATAAAAAACAACTTCTCCCATTCCAACTTTATCGTTAAATCGCAAAATTAAGTCATCATGTTTGGATGCAGATTTTCGTTTACCTATCAAATTTGCTACAAAACCATTTACTTTCACCAATTCTTTTCCTTCACGTTCAAAAACTAGAACTCTACGCAATGGAAAACCTTGTACACGAGATTTAATTAACAAAACAAAAGCATCTTTTAACTTTTTGTTTTCAATAAATGGATAGAACTTAAAAAACTTGGGGTTACATGCAGGAACATCGTAGTTATTTAGGTCTTTTTGGGTCTCATCGCAAATTTTCAATTCTTTAAGTAATGGATACTCATCAGGGCTTGCAAAAGTAGTTTCATCAAATAAACATTCTATGTCCGTTTGTGTACCAACCTGCGTTTTTTGCGCAGGAGTTTTTTTCGTTGTACCCTCTTCATTACACGAAACTAGGACTAATAACAGTACTATAAAAATCCAAGGTCTCATGCTATAATTTTTGAATTGTTCCACCTAATTTAATTGTTTCAGTTATTACCCCACTTCCTCTGTAGCGAATTGTCCCACCGCTAAAAACAGTTGCATTAAGCGTTTCTCTGGTATGTACAGTAATATTTCCACCCATTTTGATTTTTGCAACACAGTTATTTGCAATAAAATTTACAGCGTCTATTTCTCCGCCTGTAGTAACCGTACACGTAAACATTTTAGCGGTTCCCACCATATTTATGGTACCACCCTGATCCACACGTACATCCGCCAATTCCACATCGTATTTCCCTGAAATATAACCACCAGCAAATGCAGACAAAGATATTTTGGGTGCTTTTATTCGCATATTAGACAAACTAACACGCGCACCTTGATTGGATTCGATGGATTCTACACTTGGAATAGTTAGTGTAATTGTAATATCTAACTCTTTAAAATTAACACCGATGTATTTAATTGTCATCTGATTACCTCTACTCGTAAAGCTTAGTTTATTTAAGTCCTCTTCGGATAAACTAGATTTAATGTCCGCAGAATAATCCGTTCCCTCTTGAAGGATAACCGAAATTCGACCCTGCACAATTAACTCTTTAAACGCTGGCAAGGTTTTTTTCTGATTTTCCATTCCAAAGAAATAGGAAAAAGTACAGCTAAAAAATATCAAAAATAAATACCGTCCCATCTGCTTATCTATTAAAAATAGTTGTGCTTAATTCAAATGCATCGTCAAAAGCTGCTTTATGCACATTTGTTTGAATTTGTTTATTCAAAAACCATTCCAATAATTTCTCTGTTGGCATATTTCCTGTTAACTCATCTTTCGCCATCGGACAACCACCAAAACCTTTAATTGCACCATCAAATCTTCTACAACCTGCTTCAAAAGCGGCTTCAATTATTGCATTAGCATTTTGAGGCAACACATGGAGATGTGCACCAAAAATCACCTCCGGTTGTTCATTTATGATTGAAGTAAATAAAGAAGATACTAAAGTAGGAGTTGCACAACCAATTGTATCCGATAAAGCTATCGTTTTTATACCGAATTGTGCGTGTAGTTTTTGAGAGAATTCAGAAACAATTAAAGGATTCCATGCATCCCCATATGGATTTCCAAATCCCATAGATAGATACACCAATAATTCTTTATTTTTTTGTGCACACAATTCTGAAATTTCTCCAACCATTTTCCATGCCTCTTCTATGGAAGCATTTGTATTTCTTTGTTGGAAAGTTTCCGAAATGGATAGTGGAAAACCAAGAATTGAAATTTGTGGATTTTGTAATGCGATTTGTGCACCCTTTACATTTGCAACAATAGCTAATAATTTGGATTGTATCCCGTTAACATCCAAGCCATCTAATACTTCTTGTGTATCCCGCATCTGAGGTATTGCCTTTGGAGAAACAAAACTACCGAAGTCAATTACATCAAAGTTGCATTTCATCAAAGCATTTAGGTAACTTATTTTATCCTTTGTAGGAACAAAATCATGCATTCCTTGCATTGCATCTCTAGGGCATTCTACTAACGAAATTTTTTCCATTTACTTTAATACAATGTTAAAACTAGCTTATTTATTCCCTAAAATTGCTTTATTAATTCGTTTAACAAGACCAGGTCCTTCATAAATAAAACCTGTATATAATTGAATTAAATCCGCACCAGCATTTAATTTTTCTAATGCATCTTGCTCAGAATGAATACCACCAACACCTATAATTGGGAACGATTTGTTTGATTTAGTTGCTAAATAACGTATCACATCCGTTGAACGTTCTCTAACAGGTTTTCCTGACAGACCCCCTGCACCAATAACTTCCACATCCTTTTTATCCGCTACCAAACCTTCTCGTGATATAGTTGTATTTGTTGCAATTACGCCTGCGATTTTAGTCTCATTAACAATTTCGATAATATCATCTAATTGTGTGTTTGTTAAATCTGGAGCTATTTTTAGAAGAATTGGTTTTGGATTAGTTTTTAAATTATTCACTTGCATTAACGAGAACAACAAGTGTTTTAGAGGTTCTTTCTCTTGTAAATCCCTTAATCCAGGAGTATTCGGTGAAGAAACATTTACCACAAAATAATCCACATAA
>CANHRS010000108.1 GCA_947463445.1 Flavobacteriia bacterium
AAAACAAACAATTAAATAAAAATTTAATTTAAAATAGATGAAAAAAACAATTTTAAACTCATTAACAGTAGTTACTTTATTCTTTGCTAGTGCTGCAAATGCACAAGTTGGGGTAGGTTTACCAGCAGGAGATATCCATCCTTCTGCAGAGTTGGAAGTGAAATCTACTACGAAAGGTTTCTTACCTCCACGTATGACCAAAGCTGAACGCGATGCAATTGTTGCACCAGTTGCTGGTTTGTTGATTTATCAAACGGATGGGGATGTAATGAATCCTGCAGGTTTGTATTTTTATGATGGTGCAGCATGGACAAATGGATTGGGTGCAACAGGCGCAGTAGGGTCAGCTGGTGGAACAGGCGCAGCAGGAAAGGATGGGAACGTTGAATTTCAAAATTTCAAAGTTTCTACAACTGGAGATACCTTGTATTTAACAAATGGAAATTATGTAGTAATACCAGGAATAAGTTTGTTAAATCCTCCAACTAGTGGTTTTGGCCCAGCTCTAGTGGATATTGATGAAAACAGCTACAAAACAGTATACATTGGAAAACAACTATGGATGGCAGAAAACTTAAAAGTCTCAAAGTACAGCGATGGAACAACGATTCCAAACATTACGGATAATACATTATGGCAGAATAATACAACAGGTGCTTGGTCTTATTATAATAACGAGGTAGATAACAATGCAAAATACGGTAAATTATACAATTGGTTTGCAGTGAGTAAAACAACCAATGGCAATAAAAATGTTTGTCCAACAGGATGGCACGTACCAACGGATGCTGAATGGACGGTTTTAACAGATTATTTAGGTGGCGCAAGCGTTGCTGGAGGAAAAATGAAAGAAGTAGGCACAACAAGCTGGCAAAGCCCAAATACAGAATCTACTAACACATCCTTATTTTCAGCTCTTCCGGGCGGTCAACGTAACATCCCTGGAAATTACAGCAACATTGGCACTACTGGTAACTGGTGGAGTTCTTCAGAGTCGTCCAATAATGAGAATGCTTGGAACCACAACTTGTTCAATAATCGTATTAATGTAACTATCAACGCATACTATAAGGAAAATGGGTTTTCGGTGCGTTGCCTCAAGGATTGACTTCGACTCCGCTCAGTCTGACAATGGCGTTGATTATTTGACTTTTAAAACAAACAATTAAATAAAAATTTAATTTAAAATAGATGAAAAAAACAATTTTAAACTCATTAACAGTAGTTACTTTATTCTTTGCTAGTGCTGCAAATGCACAAGTTGGGGTAGGTGTACCAGCAGGAGATATCCATCCTTCTGCAGAGTTGGAAGTGAAGTCTACTACGAAAGGTTTCTTACCTCCACGTATGACCAATGCAGAACGTAATTCTATTGCTACTCCAGCAACTGGTTTGTTAATTTATCAAACAGATGCGGTTGCTAATAATCCAGCAGGCTTGTACTTTTATGATGGCATAACTTGGAAAAATGGAATCGGAGCACAAGGGGAAGTTGGCCCAAAAGGAGATAAAGGTGATGTTGGTGCAACTGGCCCACAAGGTGAAATTGGACCAGCTGGTGAACAAGGATTACCTTCCTTTGTTTATGCGAATGCATATCCATACCCTCCTTCTATTAAAACTGGGTTTTCTGTAGCTGGATCTAAAACATATTGTACTACGTATTCATTACCGGCTACTATTACATTTTCGGAGGCCTCAGTTGTTCATAATAACCATGGTGGTTCGGACACATACAGAATCGCAATTTATAGAGGAGACTTAACAAATGGTGTATTAGTTGGTCAAACTATTATAGACATTTCGCGATCACCATATGATACTAAGTCTCTAACAGAAGCGCCTGGACAAAGTTTATCTTTTACAGCTGGTTCACAAGTTTCTGTATGTTACTCTGTATCGGGTACTACAACTTCACCAGCTATTTATAATAGTGGTGTTTATAATATAGCGTTAGGAATGATGAGTATTTCTAAAATCACGGGTGGATTTCCAACAAATATAAGTACGATAACAGGTCCAGGCGCAACAGCTACAAGTACAAGAATTTGTATGGATTTAAAATAAATGATATTTATTAAAAACGATTAAACAATTAAACAATTAAACAATTAAACAATTAAATTTAACTTAAAATAGATGAAAAAAATAATTTTAAACTCATTCACAGTTTGCACTTTATTTTTTGCTACTGCGGTAAACGCGCAAGTAGGTGTTGGGGTACCTGCCGAAAACATGCATCCATCTGCAGAGTTGGAGGTGAAATCTACTAAAAAAGGGTTTTTACCTCCACGTATGACGAAGGTTGAACGGGATGCAATTGTTGCGCCTGCAGCTGGCTTGATAGTTTTCCAAACCGATGGGGATGTCACGAGTCCAATAGGTTTGTACTTTTTTGATGGTACAGCATGGAGAAATGGATTGGGAGAAACAGGCGCTACCGGACCAGCAGGCGCTACCGGACCAGCAGGAAAGGATGGGAAAGTTGACATTCAAAATTTCAAAGTTTCTACAACTGGAGATACCCTATATTTAACAAATGGAAATTATGTGATAATACCTAGTTTAAGTTTATCAAATCCTCCAACAAGTGGTTTTGGCCCAGCTCTATTGGATATTGATGAAAACAGCTACAAAACAGTATACATTGGAAAACAACAATGGATGGCTGAAAACTTAAAAGTCTCAAAGTACAACGATGGAACAACGATTCCAAACATTACGGATAATACATTATGGCAGAATAATACAACAGGTGCTTGGTCTTATTATAATAACGAGGTAGAAAATAATGCTAAATACGGTAAATTATACAATTGGTTTGCAGTGAGTAAAACAACGAATGGCAATAAAAATGTTTGTCCTACAGGATGGCATTTGCCTTCGGATGATGAATGGACGGTTTTACTTGATTTTATAGAAGGAGATGGAGGTAAATTGAAAAAAGAAGGTATAACCGAATGGCTTAGTCCAAACAGATTTGCTACAAACACAAGTGGTTTCTCAGCTCTTCCTGCTGGCTTCCGCGATGAAGCAGGAAATTACAACAATATTTCCACCAACGGTAAGTGGTGGAGTTCTTTGCAACACGAACCCTTTACATCAAATGCTTGGTATAGAGACTTGAATAACGGTAATGGGGCTCTTTTTAGGGGCTTTTACGCTAAGAGTGCTGGGTTTTCGGTGCGTTGCCTCAAGGATTAATTCGTAATTGGCGTTGACAATTTTTATCCTGAGTAGCCCCATTGAGCCAGTCGAAATGTGTCGAAGGATGACTATTAGAATTATTTAGTCTTTAACAATTTTAAAAAAACAATATGAAAAAAACAGTTATAACCCTTGCAATTACCTTACTAAGTTTTCTTAGCGGTAATTTGTATGCCATGCAGGTTTTTGTAAAAAACATTTCCACTGGTAAAATGATTACTTTGGAGTTAGAATCTTCGGACGGTATAGAAAACATTAAACAACAAATTCAAGTGATAGAAGGTATTTTGCCTGAAACGCAATCGCTTTATTTTGATGGTAAAAAACTGGAAGAAGGTCGAACAATTTCAGATTATAATATCTCAAAATCTTCGGTTCTTATTTTGGTAACCCCAGCTAAAAAAAGCCTATTATCGGTTGCATCAGGCTCATCTTTTAATGTGAAAGCTGGTACAATTGTTACTGCTGATAAATTGGAATTAAAACCTGCATCGGATTATGCTTTAACAAGTAGTTTAGATATAAGTTACGGCGCTACTAACAAAGTGAAGGAAAATTCGCTTACATATTTTTATACAGATTATATTTTCCAAACTACACCACTACCATTTTCAGGAGATATAACTTTTGGCTATAATGATTACAATCTTTCTATTTCCAATGCGAATAACTTGAAGTTACTTTATAATAGTGGTAATACAAGTCCTTGGAAGCTAGATAATAGCAGTATCAATAATACAAGCTCAAAATCAATTTCTGCTACTTTTTCAGGTGTAATTTTACAAGAAATTACCTTAGGTGCTTGTCAAACAACACAATCTTCCACTGAATTAACTGCTTGCGGGTCATATGTTTGGAACAATGTAAACTATACCGAAAGTGGTGTATATTCTTTCCCAACGAAAACAAAACATGGGTGTGATTCAATCGCAATATTGAATTTGACAATAAACCCTATCAAAACAGGTACAGATCTTAAAGTAGCTTGTGTAAGTTATACTTGGATCGATGGAAAAACGTATACGGCATCTAACAATAACGCTACGCACAAATTAGTTGCTAAAAACGGTTGTGATTCTATCGTAACTTTAAACCTTACGATTAATCCAGTAAAAACAGGAGTAGATACTAAAACAGCTTGTCTAAGTTATACTTGGATCGATGGGAAAACGTATACAACATCTAATAATAACGCTACGCACACATTAGTTGCTAAAAACGGTTGTGACTCTATCGTTACGTTGAATTTGACAATTAATCCAGTAAAAACAGGAATAGATAATAAAACAGCTTGTCTAAGTTATACTTGGATCGATGGAAAAACGTATACGGCATCTACCAATAACGCTACGCACAAATTAGTTGCTAAAAGCGGATGTGACTCTATCGTTACCTTGAATTTGACAATTAATCCAGTAAAAACAGGAATAGATACTAAAATAGCTTGTGTAAGTTATACTTGGATCGATGGGAAAACGTATACAGC
>CANHRS010000109.1 GCA_947463445.1 Flavobacteriia bacterium
AGTTTTACCCATCCTTTTTCAGACAAGTACATCTTTAACGGAATCAAGGTATTTCCTTTCACCATCATAAATTTGGCGATTTTGTTGATCTCTGCCCGATTCAACAATAATTTACGATCTGCACGTGGTTTGTGATTGTAAAACGAACCATTTTCGTATTCCGTAATATGCATGTTACGAATGTAAATCTCATTTCGAACAACGACACAATAGGCTTCCAAAATACTCGCTTTGTTTTTACGAATACTTTTGATTTCTGTACCAGTCAATTGGATACCAGCAGTGTATTCATCTAGGAGATGATACTCAAAGCGGGCACGCTTGTTACGAATATTTACTTGATTGATAGACATACTACAAAAATAAGTAAAATAGTCAAAATCACAACCACCAAATGTATTGTCTTGAACATAAAAAAAAAGACAATTCAAATTAATTGGAATCAATTAAACAAAAAGCTATTTTACCCTTTATTTCCTTATAACTAAGATTAACATTATTAATCTGCAATTGTTTTAGATAGCTTATCCCAAACTAAACTGTTTGTAAACAATTAAAACATGAATTATTAACTATTACTTTAATTTTTCTAAGAAGCATATCCTAAGAAATTCTTGGAAATCGTGAATAATAAATTAGTTTTGCAATCTTTTAAAGGATGAAAATCTGTTAATTTAATTCATAAACCTACAAATTACAAAGTTAAAATGTCTAAAAACAAGTTAATTAATTCTTTTTTAATTTCTTTTTTCGTACTTATTGGTTTAGTATTATGTTCCTTTATTCCCACAACCTCAATCTTGGGTTTGGAGATAAAAAAAATGGACATATTTAGTGATATTCGTATTGATTCTAAAAACAAATTAAACAACCTAAACACGATAAAAAAAGAATTCTTAGACACTTGTCCGAAAGGAATGGTTTGTTTTGAAGATTACTCATCTAAAAAAAATGCCTTAGATGCTTTCTTTGATGCACTGAAAGATATCCACGAAAACAAATCTAAAACACGTATTGCTTTTTTCGGGGATTCTTTCATTGAAGGGGATATAATGACAGGTGAAATACGCAAGCTTCTTCAAAGCAGATTCGGTGGCGGAGGAGTTGGTTTTGTTCCAATAACTTCAGAAATAGCAGGGTTTAGACAGACCATTTTCCACCGATTTAAACAATTCAACACCTATAACATTATCAGCAATGGTAAAGCTTCAATACCTTTTGCAGCTGCTGGTTATTGTTCTTATCCATTAGCAGGTAATCTAGTAACATATGCTGGTGTAAAAACAAACAAAAGACTGAAAAGATTTAATAACATCCGATTATTCTACGAAACTCCATCTAAAGACAATATATACTATGTGATTGGAGGGAAAACACGGAACTTTCAAACAAATCCAACAAATAAATTAGAAGCTCAATCCCTAAATGATGTTCGTACAAATCAGATATCTTTTGTTTTCCCTCCTAGTCAAAACCTAAAACTCTATGGCATATCTATTGAAGATAGTTCAGGGGTAGTACTTGATAATTTTGGTATGAAAAGTAATTCCGGAGTAGCACTTGCAAACATTGCAGATAAAAGACATAAACAATTTGATTCAATTCAAAACTACAAATTGATCGTACTTCAATACGGCTTAAATGTTGTCGGACCTACTACTACAAACTTAGATTGGTATGTCAAATCTATGACAAGAATGGTGAAACGTATAAAAAGAAACTATCCAAACTCAAGTATTTTAATGTTAAGTGTATCGGATAGAGGAACAAGACAAAATGGGAAATACCAAACAATGGGGACTATACCATTAATGATTGAAACACAAAGAAAAATAGCAAAAAATGCAGGAGTAGCATTTTGGGATATGTTTAATGCTATGGGGGGTGAAAATACAATCGTAAAATATGTAATGAATAAACCTGCACTTGCAAATAAAGATTTTACACATCTTACATTTCAAGGAGGTGAAAAAATAGGAGAAATCTTCACAAAAACAGTGTTATACGAATACAAAAAACATAATGATAAAAAAGCACATTTACGTGCTATGGGTGATACATCTCATTAGCCTATATACTTATTCACAAGATACGCTTGGATTTACCATACCAAAATTATATGGCTTTGAAAATGTAAATGGTGACACAATTTCAAATAGAAATTATCTAAATGATTTTTTAAAAAAATTAGAATCTCAAAAAAAGTTTAACGATAAAAAAATCAATATCTTACACATTGGTGACTCACATTTACAAGCTGACTATATAACCCACACTACACGTGTATCACTTCAAAAAATATTTGGAAATGCGGGTCGCGGCTTTATAGCACCGTTAAAAATATCTAAATCCAACGAACCGTTCAATTATCAAACCACTAGCAACAAAACTTGGAAAAGTACGCGATGCGTTTCCAGTAAACAAGTACAACCTATTGGTTTAAGTGGTATGTCTGTTAAAACAAATGATAAAAGTGCAACAATTCAAATTAAAACCTATAACACAGATAGTTTAGATTATTCTTTTTCTAAAATTACATTATTCCATGGCAAAAATGATTCTGCATATTCCACTGTCATGCGAGATACAAGCAATCGTATTTCTTTCAACTTTATCGACACAAACCTATCCTTCACCAGCAAATATATCGCTTCAAAAAAAGTTTCTCAAGTGGAAGTTCAATTTATAAAAACAGACTCAATACAATCTAACTTTATATTTTATGGTGCGAATCTAGAAAATGACAATAACGGAATTCTATATCATTGTATTGGAATCAATGGTGCACGCTATAAAGATTATAGTAAATCTACTGATTTTTGCGCGCAAACTTCTAGTATAAAACCAGATATCATTTTAATATCATTAGGAACTAATGAGTCTTTTCAAAAAAATTACAACTCTGAAATTTTCTATAAGGAAATCGATACTTTAGTTAAAAAATTAAAGTACGCTAACCCATATACTCCTATCCTATTGACTACTCCTGCAAATTCTTTCTATTACCATCAAATAAATTACAACATCCCACTTATTAGTAAAACAATAGTTCAATATGCAAAAGATAATAACCTAGCATATTGGGATTTATACAGTATAACCGGTGGAGAAAATAGTGCTATTTTATGGAAAAAAACAAATTTATTAAGCCGAGATGGTATACATTACTCAAAAGATGGATATATTCACCAAGGAAATTTATTAACAAAAGCCATTCTCAACGCATATAACAAATATGTTTCAAATAGATAGTCAAAAAGTCTGGAATCAATTCCTATACAATCCCGAAGAACCATTAATTTTTAGTTCTGCCATATTTCTCGTGCTTTTTACGGTATTTATGTTTGTATATTTCCTACTACATAAAAACCATCGTGCAAAAACTACATTTGTAACATTATTTTCTTTATATTTTTACTACAAATCAAGTGGTCTATATTTTACTATTCTAATCGGTTCAACAATAGTAGATTTTACGCTTGCAAATCTTGTTTATAGACAAAAAAATATACTATACAAAAAAATTATTCTAATAATTAGTGTCATATTAAACCTTGGACTTTTAGCCTATTTCAAATACACGAATTTCTTCTATGAAATAATCTGCAACTTCTCAAACTACACCTTCAAACCAATGGATATTTTCTTACCTGTGGGTGTTTCTTTTTTTACATTTCAATCTTTAAGTTATACGTTTGACATCTATAGAGGCACGCTTAAACCTGTTAAAAATGTATTAGATTATGCATTTTTCGTGTCATTTTTCCCGCAATTAGTTGCTGGACCAATTGTAAGGGCATCCGACTTTATACCACAATTATTCAAACCTATTATAATTACCAAAGAAATGATAGGCAAAGCTGTCTTCCTAATTGGAAGCGGATTAATAAAAAAAGCAATTATTGCAGATTATATAAGTATCAATTTTGTAGACCGTATTTTCGATAATCCTTCGCTTTATTCAGGATTAGAAAATTTAATTGGTGTTTATGGATATACACTTCAAATTTACTGTGACTTTTCAGGTTATTCCGATATGGCTATTGGAATTGCTTTATTAATGGGGTTTCATTTTAATATAAATTTTGACTCATCTTACCAATCGATTAACATTACTGAATTCTGGAGAAGATGGCATATTTCCCTATCTACTTGGCTGAAAGATTATGTATATATAACCATGGGAGGAAATAGAAAAGGAAAGATTAGAACGTACTTAAACCTTTTTCTTACCATGTTAATTGGTGGTCTTTGGCATGGAGCTGGGTTTCGCTTCATTATTTGGGGAGCTATGCATGGAGTAGCATTAATTATTCACAAACTATGGATCTACCTATACCCTACACAAAAGAACACACATGAAAATAGTTGGATTACAAAAACAATAAGTTGGTTTCTAACATTTCATTTCATTTGTTTTTGCTGGATATTTTTCAGAGCCGAAAACATGGAAGTTGCTTCAAAAGTTATAAATCAAATTGCATTTAATTTTAAAGGATCGATTTTTATGGAATTTATACAAGGATATAAAACTGTTTTATTGTTATTTATCATTGGGTATTTCATTCATTTTACACCAAAAAAATGGGAAACTGGACTTGAACAGGTTATTGTTAGAGCTCCACTAACA
>CANHRS010000110.1 GCA_947463445.1 Flavobacteriia bacterium
CTTGAATTACCCCTTCAATTTTATTTTGTCTTACTGAACCCATGGTACAAAGATAAGGAATTAATGAATCAATTGATTTAATGTAGCAATTGATTCACATCAAAGTGTACCAATTTAATACAAAAAAAACGGTGTGAACTAATTTCTCTTCTTTATTCTAATTGTATGTCCTGAAGTGATAACGCTTTGTATTCTAACAAATAATCAGGTCGTTGTGCTACTAATTTTTCAGCCTTACGTTTGAGGAGCTCTACATTTATCTTTTTCGGATTCATTTTAACCTCTACAATAATCATTCTTTTCTCCATATCATTTACTGCAACAATATCAATTTCATTTTGATTACCACGTTCCCAATATCTTCCAACTTGATTAAAATTTTGAGTTTTGAATTCATTAAAAAAATAGCGCTCCAATAGTGTACCAGCATACACAGAATATTCATTTTCAATTATCGATTTAACATAAGCAAAATTTCCTATTTCGATAGCAGCGCGTTCTTTATAAAAATAGCGAAACCAAAAATTCAAGAAGTTATCTTTGATAAAAAATTTAACTAACCTTCCACCATCTTTTGCGAAAATTGGTTTTACTTTTTCAATTATATTGTACACATTTTCCAGACGATCTAAATATCCACCAACTTCTCGTTCCAATATAGATTCAATTTCGGGTCTTGCGGTTTTCGAACTTGCTATTAAAGATAAAATAGAAAAATAAGTACCATACTCTTTTCCAAATTCCTCAATCAATGCATTTTTACCTTCTTCTAAAAAATAGGAATTAGGAGAAAGCATCACATTTAACATATCTTTCTTTGTAAATGCTTTTTCTTGAACAAACAACTCAACATACTTAGCAACACCCCCTGTATACATGTAAAAACTTAACAAATCTTCGGGAGAATATTCCCTGGTGTTATCTTGGTATATTTCTCTTAAAGTTTTAACGGTAAATGGTTGCAAACGAATCATATTGGTAGCTCGACCAAACAGTGGTTCTTTGGAGTTTTCAAAGATTTTATACATCATACTGAATATAGAGCCACAAACAATAAAATTCAATTTACTTTCCTGCTTATTGAGATCCCAAATTCGTTGAATATCACTCATTATAGACGGATTGATATTTTGAAACTCCTGAAATTCATCGATAATCAATGTGAAATTCATTTTTTTTGACCGATGAACTAAAAACTCAAACAAATGAGAAAATTGTGAAAATGAGCCAAATATTTTCTCGTCCATTTTACGCTCAAATTCTTCTTTAAAATCTAAACATAGAATTTGTTCATTTTTACGAGATACAAAAAAGTATAAAAAAACAGTATCTGAAACTAACTTTAGTAATAGACTTGTTTTACCAATTCTTCTTCTACCAACTAAATATGTAAACTGGGCGTTATTTTTTGATTTTTCAACGATAGAATTTAACTTTTCTAATTCGTTTTCTCTGTTATAAAATTTCATGGCTTTTAAAATTTATACCACAAAAATTAAAAAATATAGTAATTTATATTACCGTAATATAGATTACAGTAATTTTATTACTATAACTACTTTAAGAACTCGGAAATTAAAATAGAAGTTCCCATGAATAGAATAAACCAACCAAATAACGGTTTTAATTTTTCGCTTGAAATTAATACACTCCATCTAATTCCTAACATAATACCAAGAATAGCAACGATTGAAAAAAATGACATGTGTAGCCAATCAATATGTTTTAATCCATCATGATCAACAGAGAAACCAATCAAAGAGTTAATAGTAATAATAAATAAGGAAGTAGCAACCGCTTTTTTGACCGGTAAATGTGCCCAATTCGTCAAAACTGGTATAATCAAAAAACCTCCACCAACACCAACAATACCGGTAATTAACCCAACTAAAAAACCCGCAAAAATAATTTGAATAGGATGTATGATTGGACTGGGAATTTCGAGTGAAACAGTTTTCTTCTTAATCATAGAAAAAGAAGAAAACAACATTAAAACAGCAAAAATAATTAAAAGAAAAGTGTTTTTAGAAAGAGTAAAAGCAGGGGTAGAAAAAATAATATCGGGTAGTAGATGAATTAAATATGTACGACTTAAAACAACCGAAAATATAGAAGATAGACCAAATAAGAAAACAAACTTCCAGGAAATATTATTTAGTTTATAATGTTTATATGAACCAATCAGACTTGTAAATCCAACAATAAACAAAGAATAGGTCGTTGCTAATACAGTATCTAAACCAAAAATATAAACCATAATTGGAACAGTCATAGTAGACCCTCCTGCACCGATTAAACCAAGCGTAACTCCCATAACCAAAGCAAAAAAGTAACCGAAAAAATACGCTAAATCCACTTAAAATAAATTATTTACCACCTTCAAAAGTGACGGTGAAAATCCAAGAATTATTATACAAACTTGTAATTGGTTTAGAAACCGGACTAAAATCCTGTACTAATGTATTATATAAACCTTGCGAATATTTAATTTCCAAACCTAATTTAAAGAATTCATTAAAAAATTCTATCCCGCCCCCAAATTGCGCCATCCAATCTTTTTTTCGTATCTTAATGAATGGATCTATATAATTTTGTGATTTATCTTCCATGGATTGTAAGTCTATAGAAAATTGCATTCCAGTAACTGCAAACGCAGTGAAATTACCATATCGTAACGTACGAATATGCATTAAAAGGGGGAAATCTACATTGGATGAATTTATTCGTTCTTCGTTACTGACTTCTGTTGTCTGATTCGGATTAGGAGCTGAATAATATTTTATAACTCGCTCTTGAAATGAAAAAGTAGGAATTAAACGTAATCGTAAAATTGGTGTTCCTAATTTAAGCGATGCCAATAGACCAACTTGCGCGCCAGGAAGAGCTTGTGCTTGAACAGATCGAAAACCATATGCACTATATGCATTTAAAGTAGGAGTAAAATTAAATCCTGTATAATTTATCCCCATCTGTACGCCAAAGGACAATATTTCCTTATCAAAGTTTTTATAATTTTCTAAGCGTTGATGTTGGGCAAGAGAAAAAAAACTTGTGGATACACTAAATAAAACAAGAATTGATTTAAAAAAATTCATTCTCTAATAACGAAAATCAAAAGGTATTATTTTGTACCAGCATAAATTGTTGCAATTCCACCTGAAACCAACGTTGACGAAATATCTTTAAAACCTACTTTTGCTAAAATATTTTCAAAGTCTTTACCCTCTGGAAATGCAGCGACAGATTCAGGTAAATAAGTGTATGCATTACTATCTTTAGAAATCGTTTTTCCTAAAATTGGAATGATATTATTGGAATAAAATGCAAATAATTGTTTGATTGGAAACTTTTTAGGTTTGGAAAATTCCAAGATAATTAATTTACCACCTGGTCGAACTACACGAAGCATTTCTCCTAACCCTTTTTCCAAATTTTCGAAGTTCCTTACACCAAATCCAACAGTCAACCCATCAAAGTAATTATCTTCATATGGAATTGATTCGGAATCACCTAATTGCATGGTGATAATATTGTCAACTCCTTTTTTCTTCATTTTGACACGACCGTGTTCTAACATCCCGGAAGAAATGTCTAAACCAACAATTTGCGTTGGTTTCAAAACCAAACTTTCCAATGCAAAATCTCCAGTTCCGGTAGCAATATCTAAAATGCGTTTTGGATTTACAGAACGAAGCATTTTCACTGCTTTTTTTCGCCATAATTTATCAATTCCCAACGACAAAAAATGATTCAAAAAATCATATTTAGAAGAGATATTATTAAACATTTCTGCCACTTCTTCTTTTTTGGATTTAGAAGCATCTCCGTACGGTTTTACTTGTTCTGCGCTCATAGTAGTTAGTTCTTCTCGATGATTTGAATTTCTTCTATTAATTGATTTTTTTCAATACTTACAACCCCACTCTTTTCACACACCAATCCTCCTGCTAAATTCGCATAAGCTGCTACTTTTTCAATCGGTAATCCTATTGCCAAACAAAGTGTAGCAACACTAATTACCGTATCTCCTGCCCCACTTACATCCGCGATTGTTCGGATATGCGCAGGAATATATATTTTCTCCAAAGCGGATTTGATAAATACCCCATGTTCAGAAAGTGTAATAAATGTATTTTCGTTGTGTAATTTATTCTCTAATTGTAATACAGCATTCTCAAATGCTTCTTTATTCGCGATATCGAAGTGGACATTCAACCCTTCTTTTAATTCTTTTAAGTTAGGTTTAAATAACGTAACTCCTTTATAAGCGAAGAAATTATCACGTTTTGGATCTACTGTTGTTGGGATATTAGCTTTTTTACACAACGTTAAAACCTCCGTAATTACGCGTTCAGTCAATACTCCTTTATTGTAATCCTCAAAAATAAGTGCATCCATTCCAGTTTGAATTAAGTCAGCTACTTTTTGAATTAGCTGATTTTCTTCGTCCGTGGATATGGGATCAATTTGTTCGGAATCTACACGTAATAATTGTTGATTGTTACCTATAATACGTGTTTTAACGGTTGTTTTTCGTTGTTTACTTCGTACTATTCCGTACGAATTAACATTTTCTTTGTCAAAAATTTGGATTAATTCCTCTCCTTCAGCATCATCACCAA
>CANHRS010000111.1 GCA_947463445.1 Flavobacteriia bacterium
TCGCTTTTTTTTTGTCTATGAAAGATTAGTTTGATTTAAAACAATATAACCCGATCAAAAAACTTTTTGTACCGATCCGTACTCATAAATTTGTTACCACCATAACAACTTAATTTGATCAATTTGTCTTTGTACACGAAAATGCGTCTCCAACAGTGGCCTGTACCATACACAAAAGCCAATCCTTCGTAAGCTTTTAATCCATTTGATAAGGTAATCTCTTGAATCTTTGTTTGTTCGGGTGCATTGAAAATACTTTCTACGAATTTAGAGAGGTTATAATTTTTTCCAATACGTTCAATTTCTATTAGATACGTATTTCCTTGCCCCATTTCGCGATATACAATTTCTTCGTAGTTATCATCTTGTTTTACAAAAGGTTTTCCGCCAAATTGTACACTAATTCCAGAGGTAGGATCCGCATAGGTAAAACTATTTTGTTTTTGAATTTCTTTGGCTGCACTTGTAGGTTCTTCTGTATAGGTTGCGTTCACCTGTTGTACTTTGTAGCCACGATCCTTTAGAATCTGAAGAATTCCTGTTGGACCAGCCAAATGCGCAGCACCAACAGCAATAAATAAACTGTTTTTTTTGCAAAGTGTATCAATTCCATCTGCCATAATGAAATTTCGTTCAGTAATCATCCATTGGTAAGCATCTTTCGTATCGGAAAGTTGACGTTCCATCATTTCTCGGATACGTTCAATATTCCCCGATAGGTATATTTCCATTACTTTTTCTTGACTAATCTTCTCCGTTGGGGAAGTTATACCCAATATACGCGATTTATTGATTAATGCGTAAGCTGCTATCTGGTCTTCAATCGATTCTAGGGTATAACATTTTTTGTTTAAGTTATAGGCAAGTAATTGTAGGTGTAAATCTAAAAATTGTGGACGACCATCTTCTGAACCGTAATTTGTTTTTGTTGCACGTTTACTCGTTGTATATGGAGTGCCTGCAGCATCAAATTCAAATTTAGGAGTGTTAGCGCGCGTATCTAACTCAGCAAACATGCTGTAAATATCCGCTTCGATTACAATCGCTTCCGAACGGAGGAGTACACTGTAGGTACTATCTGAAAACTTAAATACACGTGAATCGTTGGAGTGGTAGGTGCCATAAATATAACTCGGTTTTTTCAATTTCCGACCAGAGATTTTCCATAACAATTGATTGGGATTGCTAGACGTATTTTGGGCAGACAAATCGAAATATGTCACAATAAAAACCAAAAACAGCAAGCAATTACGCATCCTATATCTTAATGGGCATCTAACCAGTTATCTGCAATTTTTACTTCTACTTCCATCGGAACAACCAATTCGATTGCGGATTCCATGGCTTCTTGTACTAATTTTCGCATCAAATCTTGTTCCGAAATGTGTACATCAAACACTAATTCATCGTGTACTTGAAGCAATAATTTGGATTGTACTTTTTGTTCTTGCATTGCTTTATCAACAGCAATCATGGCAAGTTTTATGATGTCAGCCGCAGAACCTTGAATCGGAGCGTTAATAGCATTTCGTTCGGCATAACCACGCACAATCGCATTCGCAGAATTAATATCTGGAAGGTATCTTCTACGTTTCATGATGGTTTCGACATACCCTAATTCACGAGCATCGTTCACCAATCCATCCATGAACGATTTTATGGTGCCAAATTGTTCGAAATAGCGATCAATGATGGATTTTGCTTCTGTACGAGAAATTCCTAGATTTTGCGCCAATCCAAAAGGTCCTTGCCCATACATAATTCCGAAGTTAACCGCTTTTGCAGCACTTCGTTGGTCTTTCGTGACTTCCTCTAAGGGAACGTGAAATACATTCGCAGCTGTTGCAGTGTGAATGTCTATTCCTTTTTGAAAAGCGTCAATCATTCCTGGGTCTTTACTCAAGGCGGCAATGATACGTAATTCAATTTGAGAATAATCCGCAGCCATGATTTTGAATTCCGGTCCACGGGAAATAAATGTCTTACGAATTTCTTTCCCTTTTTGGGTACGAATAGGAATGTTTTGCAAATTGGGATTATTAGAACTCAAACGCCCAGTAGCTGTAACAGTCTGCATATAACTTGTGTGTACACGGTAATCATTTGGATTCAATAAGGTAGGAAGCGGATCTACATAAGTTCCTTTTAGTTTTTTATTTTGACGGTATTCTAATATTTTTCCAATGATTGGGTGGTCGTTTCGGTATTGTTCTAAGGCATCTTCCGAAGTTTGGTATTGACCAGTTTTTGTCTTCTTTGCTTTTGCATTGATTTTCATTTTCTCAAACAACACTTCCCCCAATTGTTTTGGAGAATCTAAATTGAAGTCTTCCCCAGAAATTTCTTTGATCTCTTTCTCCAAACTCAACGATTCTTCTTCTAAACGCAAAGACAAGGCTTTTAAACCTTCCACATCAATCGCAATTCCTTCGCGTTCCATGCGTTGAATCACAGAAACTAAAGGCATTTCCATGGTTCTAAATAAATCGTTTAGGTGTTCTTTTTGAATTTGTGGTGCTAAGATTTGATATAATTGAAAGGTTATATCCGCATCTTCGCATGCATAATCGGAAACTTGCTTTGGATCTAAATCACGCATATTCCCTTGATTTTTCCCTTTTTTACCAATCAATTCTGTGATAGAAACGGGTTTATATTGCAAATAATATTCCGCCAAGAAATCCATACTTTGCTTAGATTCAGGTTGAATTAGGTAATGCGCAATCATTGTATCAAACAAGGGACCAGCCACTTCGATTCCATAATTTTCTAATACTTGTAAGTCGTATTTGATGTTATGACCAATTTTCTCAATCGCAGCATTCTCAAAGAAAGGCTTAAACGTGTCTATGATTAGCTGTGCTTCTTGACGATTTTCAGGTACCGCAACATAGAATGCTTCACGCGCATTGAAAGAGAAAGACATCCCCACTAATTCCGCAAGTAAGGCATCTACGGCAGTTGTCTCTGTATCAAAACACACAATTGTTTGTTTCAATAACAATTCCAACAATTCTGCGCGTTCTTCAGAGTTCGTTATTAAATGGTAATTCGGTTTTTCAGTAGCAATAGTTTTTAATTCAGATGTTTGAACAGGAGTTTGAATTTCCAATAAACTTTGCGTACCGAATAAATCAAATTGTCCTGCTTCATTAATAGGTGCTGTCACCGTAATTTCTTCACCGATAACGCGTTTAGCAAGTGTTCTAAATTCTAATTCAGTAAATACTTCCTTGATTTTTTCAGCATCTGGTTCACACATGATGAGGTGCTCAGGATCGAAAGGTACATCGACATCTAAGATTATTGTTGCTAATTGTTTTGACAAACGACCTTGATCAGCAAACTCAATTACGTTTTCACGCATTTTGCCTTTTAACTGATCTGCATTCGCAATGATGTTCTCTAATGAACCAAATTCTTGAATTAATTTTTTAGAAGTCTTTTCTCCAATCCCAGGTATTCCAGGAATATTATCCGCAGCATCTCCCCAAAGACCAAGTATATCAATTACTTTCAACGGATGATCTACTTCAAATTTCTCACAGACCTCATTCACACCCAATACAGAAGCAGGGTCACCACCGCGACCAGGTTTGTAGATAAATATTTTTTCCGATACCAGCTGACCAAAATCCTTATCCGGAGTCATCATGTAGGTATAATATCCTTCTTTTTCAGCGACTTTTGCTAAGGTTCCTATGACATCATCCGCTTCAAATCCAGATTTCAATAAAATAGGAATGTTAAATGCTTCAATGATTTTTTTGATAGGGTCAATCATCGCACGTAAATCTTCCGGCATTTCCTGACGGTTCGCTTTATAAGCGGCAAAGTCTTCCTGACGATTCGTTGCCCCACCCGGTGCGTCAAACACCACCGCTAAATGCGTTGGTTGCTCTTTTTTAATCACATCGATCAACGCGTTCGTGAAACCAAAAGCCGCCGACGTATTTTGTCCTTTGGAATTCACACGTGGATTCTTCGCAAATGCAAAATACGCTCTGTAAATCAATGCAAAAGCATCTAATAGGAATAATTTTTTATCGTGTATTGGAGTAATCATTTTTAGAGTTATGAATTATAAATTATGGGTTATGAATTAATTGAACTATATGCTTCCCCGCACCCTAAGGTTCTCGAATGGGAAGGGGGACCGAGGGGGATGACTTTATGTAAATTTATTTTTACCATCTCTCCATCAATTCGTTGGTTACAATCCTCATCACAAAATAAGGATTTTTACTATTTTTTTTCTTTAAAAGTAAGTAAAATGGTTTATCAAAGACAATGTGTTTTTTAGGAAGAGTTTTCTTTTTTTCATCAGGATAAGGTTCTGAAATAGATTCGAAAATAACAACCTTCGCTTCACTCTCTAATTTCATACCATTTTCGTTCAATCTAAAACCATTTTGTTGCCATGCTTTTGAAATAATCCAATTACTTTTTTTTGCTAAAAATCTATTTCCAACAATGGATTCAAAATCATATTCAATATTGAAATTAAA
>CANHRS010000112.1 GCA_947463445.1 Flavobacteriia bacterium
CCATCAAGCAAGCACAAGAGTTAGCACGTAAAAAAGCAGAAGCAGATTCACTAGCTGCATCGAAGAAAGCGGAGGAAGATTCCATCAAGCAAGCACAAGAGTTAGCACGTAAAAAAGCAGAAGCAGATTCACTAGCTGCATCGAAGAAAGCGGAAGAGGAGTCCATCAAACAAGCACAGGAATTAGCGCGCAAAAAAGCAGAGGCAGATTCATTAGCCGCAGCAAAGAAAGCAGAAGAGGATTCTATCAAAAAAGCACAGGAATTAGCCCTTCGACAAGCTCAGGAAACAGCTCGTAAAAAAGCAGAAGCGGATTCATTAGCCGCAGCAAAGAAAGCGGAAGAGGAGTCTGTCAAAAAAGCACAGGAATTAGCCCTTATACAAGCTCAGGAAACAGCGCGCAAAAAAGCAGAAGCAGATTCATTAGCCGCAGCAAAGAAAGCAGAGGAGGATTCTATCAAACAAGCACAGGAATTAGCCCTTCGACAAGCTCAGGAAACAGCGCGTAAAAAAGCAGAGGCGGATTCACTAGCCGCAGCGAAGAAAGCGGAGGATACTAAGAAAAAAGCAGAAGAAAATGCTAAAAAACAAGAAGAACTTAAACGATTGAGTTCTCTTGCTGACCAAAAATTTACGGCAAAAGAATACAGCGAAGCTAAAAAATACTATGAGGCCGTTTTAGCGAAAGATCCTCAAAATCTTAATGCTAAAAAACGATTGGATGAAATTGTAACATCCTACTTACGTCCTTCTGATGTAGCATCAACTAAGCCAGCACAAAAGCCTGTAGAAGTAGCACCACAAAAACCAAAAGAACCTACAGCGAAAGATATATTAACTTCTATCGAGAAAAAGCAAATTGTTTTTGATAAAGTTGTTGCCGATAAATTAGGACATATGTATCCAGAAGGAGTTTCCCAAGATAAATACAGTCAAAATGATAAAAATGGGATTTTAGAAGCATCTGTAACCAGAAGAGTTGTTGTAATTAAAGGAATAGCGAACGTATATATTCGTTCCCAATCACGAAGTGGTATTATCTATTCCAAAAATGGAGAAGTTTCTACCCAACAAATTTGGTTGTCAGAAACACAGGATCCTTCATTGAAAAAGCATTATCAATAAACTTAGTGTTCAGATTTACTTTCTAAAATATTCTTAATACGAATTAGCATTTCGTCTAAATGCATTTTAGTTTCTACATCTTTTGCAGTTAAAGTAGCTAATCTCATTTTTTTTAATAGCTCAGACAAATTATATCTCGCTACTCCAGGAATATCTGTATTGGAAATTTCTACTGGTTTGTACTCCATTTCATACATGGTGCCAGGTTCATTACTTATCAAATAAGCAGTTGCCTTCGCATCCATTAATTTTTCTAATTGACTCACGTAAATTCGTTGTAAGTTACGACGATAGATGTCAATCGATTTTTTTGTGTTTAATTCTGCAAATATTTTATCCGATAAGAAGTTAAACAAAATAGAAAGGGTCATATTTTCTTTAGAGACTGCGCTCGATTCTAATATACGTAATAGTTTGTCGCCTGCTAAAATTCGAGTAAGTGCATAGGTTTGCATGTTTTTCATACTCTCTATACCAGTTTCAGGTTTTATTTTAGACAAAATAGGTTGATTTAACAACCAAGTAGGAGTTTGAAATACATACGCATCCATGAACTGTAGCGCACTTAATTGTACAGATTTGGGTACGTGAACATATACTTCTCCAGGCATATCAAATGTTTTTGGTGTATCATAAACCCCTCCAATGTTTTTACTAACATGCCCAATATACATCGTGTATTGTTGCACCAATTTTCCATACATAATTTTTAACTCAGCATAAGACTCCCCATCTTTCTGTGTCCATTGCGTTAAATTTGGTAAAATACGTTGTAAGTTTTTTATTCCGTATTTGGATGCTACCATTGCGTTATCACTTAAATCTTCTGTTTGATATCGTGGATCAATGCGACTTAATTCAGTGCCAAAACGAAGGCGTGGGTTGTTGTATTTTTCCTTCGTTATTTGGTTCAACTTATTTTTCTCCTCTAGTTCATCTTGCGCTCCATCGAAATAGCGGTATCCCCATTCAATCGCCCATTTGTCATAGTCTCCTACGCGCGGAAAAAGATCTTTCACACTATCTTCTGGTTGAGCAACATAATTAAATCGAGCATAATCCATAATGGAAGAAGTGTGACCATGTGCAGCACACCAATCTTTGTCACGTAATTTTTCAACTGGTGTAGCGGAACTTGCACCCATGTTATGTCTCAGCCCTAGTGTGTGTCCAACTTCGTGTGCGGAAACAAATTGGATTAAACTCCCCATCAATGTGTCATCAAACTCACGACCACAAGCACGCGGATCATTTGGAGCTGCTTGTATAAAATACCAATCGTGTAATAAACGCATAATATTGTGATACCATCCAATATGACTTTCTAATATTTCACCAGATCTTGGATCGTAAACTTTAGGTCCATATGCATTTTGAATGTCAGAGGCAAAATAACGGATAACAGAATAACGCGCATCTTCCATACTCATGGTCGAGTCATTTTCTGGCCAGTACTCCCCACGAATTGCATTTTTCCATCCTGCTTGTTCAAAAGCTTCTTTCCAGTCATCGATACCCGCTTTGATATATTTACGCCATTTAACAGGTGTTGCTGGGTCAATATAATATACAATTGGTTTTAATGGCTCTATTAACTCTCCTTTTGCCTGGCGTTGTGCATCCAAAGCATTTTTTGGTTCTAATCTCCAACGTGTTACATATGCTTGAGAACTAGTGTGTTGATTTTTCTCAGAGTACTCCGTCATCTGGTTCCCAAAATAACCAACCCTTGGATCAAAAAGTCTTTTTCGCATTGGTTTAACCGGAAGTAATACAAAGGAAGTGTTTAACTCAAATGTCAAAAAACCAGCGTTTTGTGCTGCAGGAACATAGGACGCTCCCCCTTGATTGGAGTAACTTACTGCTTCGTAAGTTTTTATATTTTTTAACTCTGTATTGATGGGAAAAGACCTAATGGAAGAAATATAGGATTTGTCACGCTGAAATTGTGTTACTTTAAATTGATCTTTTAATGCTCCTCCTAAACCAAATGTTGCATTTTCAGAGGTGAAAAATTCTGTGACATCTATAACAACGGATGTATCTTTTCGTATAGCTAATAGTTCGAAAGAACCAATAATTGGATGAATATTACTGTTATTTACTGCGCGTGCCAATGGGGTAGTGCTATCGGATACAAAAGTAATATGGGTAATGCTTTTTAAAAATAAGTAATTATTTGGACCTTTCTCCCAAGCAACCACCTGACTATTTACTTCTTCTCCGCCATATTTACCACAAGCCGCAACTGTTTTAGAAAATCGGGTAACAGACATGATTTCTCTACCTACTAATGAATCTGCAATCTCAAAATACCATTTAGCACCAACCTGATGCACTGTAAACAAACCTATAGATGTCTTGGCATTTTTGGTAATAACCTCCTTATAGGGTTTAAGTTTTTTTACTTCCTCTTTTTTAATATCTGACTTTTTAGATTTCTTACTAAATAGTTGGCCATTAGATGTGAAGATGAAAAAGAATAGGCTGATAAACAAAAGTGGATATCTCATAGGGGTATGATTAGAATTTTCAACGTTAAAATTACCATTTTTTTAGCACAAAAAAAGTCGACCCTAGTGAGCCGACTTAATTGTCTAAAAATGTGAGTTAATTATTTTTGAACTTTTACAACGATTTCAATAGTTCCAAATTGATAATCATCCTTATTAGTTACTGTATTTAAACCTGTAGTTAATTTGGTGATTTTTACCAATCCTTTTTTACCAGCTGCTGTTTTGAAAGCAAAAACATTTCCTTCAGCTAATCCAATTTTTTTTGTTTCAGTAAAATCTGAAATTACTGCTATTTTAGAATCATCCGTTAAAGCGTCAAATTCTGTTGCTGAAAGTGTTGAACTTGTAAAACGTGTTGCATTTTTGGTTGACCAATTTGCAATACCTTTGTAAACTGCTGGTATTAAATCATCGTCTGCAGCTCCAATTGTTGCTCCGTTACCTCCTGAATAGTAGTATATTAAATCAATAAGCGATGAACTTGCAGCACTAGTTGGCACTGTGTAAACATTACCATTAGTTGTTGCGAAAAAACTACCTTCTTTTGCATTCTGAGAACCTAGTAATATAGCCTTATATTCTGAAATCGCTCCAGCAGGTTTAGTGAATGGAGTAATAGTAAATACAGCAGAAGTTGTAACGTCTTTTTTGTCTGTCACAGTTATTTTGAATTTTTTAGAACTAACTAAATTCGCTAATTGAACTGTATATTTAACAGAGTGTTTTGTGTCAGAATCAAATTTTGTTATAGATTCTTTTTGATTTTCTC
>CANHRS010000113.1 GCA_947463445.1 Flavobacteriia bacterium
CATGGTAACATAATTCGTTTTGCACCACCATTAGTAATGACAAAAGAAGAATTGATGGAATGTGTTGCAATCATCGAAAAAACGATAACCGAATTTAAGAAATAATTTTAAAAGCCAGTTTTGCTGGCTTTTACAGTTTTATATATTGGTAATTTAATTAAATAAATATTTTGGGTACAAAAATTAAATTTGGAACTGACGGATGGAGAGCCATCATTGCAGAAGATTTCACAGTAGATAATGTAGCTCGTGTTGCACAAGCTACTGCTGTTTGGGTAAAAAAAAACAGTGATAACCCAACAATTATTATTGGTCACGACTGTCGTTTTGCCGGAGCATTATTCGTAGACACATGTGTTAAAATCTTCCTTCAAGAAGGTGTTAAAGTAAAAATGTCTAAAGGATTTGTTTCTACCCCTATGATTTCATTGGGAGCGAACAAATTAAACTGCGCATTAGGTGTTATTATTACAGCGAGCCATAATCCTCCTGCATATAACGGATACAAACTAAAAGCAGATTTCGGTGGACCACTTGCTCCAGAACACGTACAAGAAGTAGAGGATATGATTCAAGATTCTATTTCCAACGATTATAAAGCTATTTCCATCGAAGATGCAATTGCGGCTGGTAAAGTTGAAATTGTAGATTTAGAAACAATGTATGTGAAACATGTTGAAGCTAATTTCGACTTAGAGGCTATTCGTAATTCAGGACTTAAATTTGTATATGATGCAATGTATGGCGCTGGACAAAATGTAATGCGTCGTATATTACCAAATACTGAATTATTGCATTGCGAAGCAAACCCTTCTTTTTACGGACAAGCACCAGAACCAATCGCTAAAAACTTAAAAGAATTAGAAGCATTCATCAAAAATAATCCAGGAATTGCTTGTGGATTAGCTACGGATGGCGATGCAGACCGAATTGGGTTATACGATTCTAATGGAGAGTTTGTAGATTCTCATCATATTATTTTATTGTTGATTCATTATTTAGTAAAACATAAAGGTATGTCTGGTAAAGTAGTTACTGCTTTCAGTGTGACACCACGTGTTGAAAAATTAGCTGCTTTATATAATTTACCACAAGAAACAACCAAAGTTGGATTCAAAGAAATTGCTTCAAAAATGGTGGTAGAAGATGTATTATTAGGTGGTGAAGAATCTGGAGGAATTGCTGTAAAAGGACATATTCCAGAACGTGATGGAATTTGGATGGGATTAATCATTTGGGAATATATGGCTAAATCTGGTAAGTCTTTAGAGGCTTTGATTGAAGAAGTATATGCTTTAGTTGGTGAATTCAAGTTTGAGCGAAACGATTTACATATCACAGAAGCGTTGAAACAAAAAATTATTGCTAACTGTAAGGGCGATGCTTTCAAAACTTTTGGTGATTACGAAGTACGTGAAGTAAAAACTATAGATGGTTGGAAATATTTCTTCGACAATGAAAAATGGATGATGATACGTGCATCTGGAACGGAACCTGTTTTACGTACATATGCTGAGGCACCAACTTTGGAAGAAGTAAGAAAAATTTTGAGCCTTACAGAACAAACAATTTGTAATTAATGGCTGGTTCTAGTTACGGAACACTTTTTACACTAACAACCTTCGGGGAATCTCACGGACCTGCCGTTGGTGGCGTTATAGAGGGATTCCCCGCTGGTTTTTTAGTTGATTTCGATGCAATTCAAACCGAACTAGACCGAAGAAAACCTGGACAATCAAAACTAGTAACCCAACGCAAAGAGTCTGACAAAGTGCAATTTTTGTCCGGTATCTTTGAAGGTAAAACTACGGGAACACCTATTGGTTTTTTGATTCCAAATGAAGATCAAAAATCGAAAGATTACGATCACCTAAAAAACACTTTTCGACCATCTCACGCGGACTTCACCTATGAAGCGAAATATGGTCACCGTGATTATACAGGTGGAGGTAGATCAAGCGCACGAGAAACTGCATCTCGCGTTGTTGCTGGCGCACTAGCAAAACAATTTTTACTAAAACAGGGGATTACTATTTGTGCATTTGTGGATCAAATTGGTAGTATCAAACTTTCTGAAGAGGAAATCGAAAACGCAGATTTATCCAGAATTGAAGAAAATTTAGTTCGATGCCCAGATTTGGATAAAGCGCAAGAAATGGAAAACCTAATAGCATCCATCAAAAAGCAAGGAGATTCTATCGGTGGAAGTATTTTCTGTTCGGTATCCGGAGTTCCCGCAGGACTAGGAGAGCCTGTTTTTGATAAATTACATGCGGAACTAGGTAAGGCAATGTTATCTATTAATGCTGTCAAAGGATTCGAAATTGGTTCTGGTTTTGGCAGTATTTCCATGCTTGGTTCAGAACATAATGATGCTTTTTCAGGATTAGGAAAAACAACTACAAATCATAGTGGTGGAATACAAGGCGGAATATCGAATGGTATGCCTATCTATTTTAGAACTGCTTTTAAACCAGTTGCTACCATTGTAGCATCTCAAAATTCAGTAGATATTTCTGGAAACCCAGTTATTGTTTCCGGTAAGGGTCGTCATGACGCTTGTGTAGTACCTAGAGCAGTCGTGATTGTGGAAGCTATGACAGCAATCGTAATATTAGATTTCTACCTACGTCAAAAAGCTATTAATTAATTATTGTCCTCTATTTTTGTACACCAAATATTTAACTGGAAAATAGGACGATATAACGGAAAGTATGGATACTAACGTTAGTACAAATAAACCATCTCTAAGTGTTAACTCAATAGGAAAAGGTTGATTATCTGTATTTGGCAATATTAATAAATGACCATAAATCTGCATTAAACACACAGTAACACCAATTAAAACCCCATAAATAACCCCTTTAAAAGCTATTAATAAGCCTTCGTAAAAGAATATCCGGAAAATAAATGATTCACTAGCACCTAAACTTTGTAGTGTCCAAATATTTTTCTTTTTTTCAATGTACAACATGGTTAAAGATGCAACTAAATTAAATGCAGCTAGAATAAATACAAAAACCAAGATTGCAATCACAATTAACTTTTCGGATTTACTTGTTTTGTATATTATCTCATTTTTCTCTAAATGGGTTTTAACATCAAAAGTACTACCTAGTTTATTTTGAATCTCTTCCTTTACTTTTTCTAGATCTGCAGTTGAATGTGTAGAAACATAGACAGCAGTAATATCTTTCTCATACCCAAGCATCGAAGATGCAAGTGCTAGCGGTAAGACGATATAGGATTCATTTACTTCTTTATTATAGTTAATTCTCCCTGCTACATTCAAATTTTCTGTTCTAAAAGGATTAGAGCTTACAGTAACTCGTGCATCTCGTTTAGGAAAATAACATAATAAAGATTCATGACCTGCATTCGTTGGTATGTATCCACCTAATTTTTGAAGAAGTAAGACACCTACCAACGCTGTTGGAATATTTTTTTCAGATAAGTGTGGAAAACCGTCTACCATGTGTTTTTGCACATTTGCAATTTGTAGATAGTTATCTTCTACACCAATCATTTTAGCATTCACCCATTTTTTCTCATGACGAAGTACTACAATTTCTTCTACTGCTTTACATGTTAAAGTAACACCTGACACAGATTGTATTGCACGTAAATCAATTGTTTTTTCATCAAAAGTTTTCCGTTGTTTAGAACGTATAATTATATCCGAGTCAAATTCGGAATATAAATCTTCCACCATCGATTCAATACCATTAAATGCAGCAATTAAAATAACAAGTGCTGCGGTTGTAACGGCAATACCAATTACAGAAATCCGCGTAATTAAATGAATTACGTTTTTCTTCTTTTTCGAAGAGAGGTATCTACGTGCTATAAAGAATGGAACGTTAATAAGAAAGGAGTTTTATTTTTGGTTCAATAAATTTTGGATTTCCATAGCATAATCTAAGGAATCATCTATTTTAAAAATGAGTTCTGGAATTTTACGCATATTTTTCAAGCGTTTACCAACTTCACCTCGAATCTTTTTCGCATTTTCATTGATAGAAGTCAACACTTCTTCTTTGGCAGGACCTCCGAAAACACTTACAAATATTCGTGCTAAAGACAAATCAGATGTTACACGAACAACAGTAACCGAAACCATTGCTCCTAAACATATTTCACGTGCATTTCGCTGAAAAAAAACAGATAACTCCTCTTGAATTACCCCTTCAATTTTATTTTGTCTTACTGAA
>CANHRS010000114.1 GCA_947463445.1 Flavobacteriia bacterium
CAGTTACCATATTGATAACACCATCTGGCAAACCTGCAGCTTGAAACAATTCCATAATCACTTGTGCGGAATAGATTTGTGTTTCCGCTGGTTTCCATACTACAACATTCCCCATCATAGCAGGAGCTGCAGATAAATTTGCTGCAATTGACGTGAAATTAAATGGCGTTAATGCAAAAACAAATCCTTCTAAAGGTCTATATTGCAATCGATTCCACATCCCTGGTAAAGACTCTGGTTGTTCACGGTAAATTTCAGACATGTATTGCACATTGAATCTAAAAAAATCAATTAATTCACATGCTGCATCAATTTCTGCTTGAAATACATTTTTAGATTGTGCCAACATAGTTGCTGCATTCATCTTTGCTCTAAATGGTCCAGCCAACAAATCTGCTGCTCTTAAAAATACTGCTGATCTTTCCTCCCAAGGTAAAGCTGACCAAGCTTCTTTAGCTGCCAAAGCTTTATCGATTGCAAGCTCAACATGTTTGGCATCACCTACATTATAGTTTCCTAATACCTTTTTATGGTCATGTGGTGATGTTAAATTCTTTTTATTAGAAGTAAATATCTTTTCAGAACCAATATACATAGGTATATCTATAGGTTCTTGGTGATACATTTTATCATACATAGCTAATAATTCGGTTCTTTCCGGAGAATTAGCAGCATAGGATTTAACAGGTTCGTTAATCGCTACCGGTACTCTTGCTATTGCATTTGCCATAATCTATTTTTTTTCAAATTTAATGAATGTTTATCAACCTACAAGTTGTGTTATACCCTTTCTTAATTCAATAGGTTTGGATATAGTAATTGAAAAGTAGGAATTTTCACCTGCAGTATTTCAGATGTTGTTACATTTTGAAAGATATAATTTCCTTCCATTTTACCTAGTGTACTTTGTAAATCACAGGAACTTGAATATGAAAATGTGTCCCCAGGCTCAATAATTGGTTGTTCACCAATAACTCCTTCCCCTCTCACAATTCTTGGAAAATCTAAAGAATCATAAATAAACCACTCTCTTTCTAATAACTGTACACTAAAATTACTTTTATTAGTAATCGATATTGTGTATTGATATATATATTTATTTTGAGCAACAGAAGAAAAACGTTCGCTAAATCTAGATTCAACACTGACTTTTATTCCATTTGTAATTTCGACAGACATATATTCTTATTATTTTTAATCAATATTTAATTCAATTTCAAAACCACATTTAAAATGTCCTAACGGACATTCTTTATACCCATGTACACCACAAGGTCTACATGTCAAATTAGCTACTTCAACAACCTTAGCATCCTCACTAAGTGGTCCAAAACCAAAACCTAGAATAGTAGAACAAAAAAACGCAGTAACAGGGGCATTCATTGCAGAACAAATATGAAGTGGCCCTGAATCATTTACAAAATTTCGCTTTGCATTTTTCATTAAAGCAGCAGATTCTAGAAAACTAAACTTACCTGCAAAATTTTCAATATTTGTACTTTTTGTTTTGTTAATAATGGATTGGCATAACGAAAAATCACTTAGTCCACCCAACAAATATACTTTTCCTTTTATAGCTAGCATGTTTACTAATTCTACCCATTTTTCTTCTGGAAGCATTTTAGTGAACCAAACAGATGATGGAGCTAAACAAAAATAGTCACCACTTATATAGTCCTTCACTTTATCAAAATCTTCATTGGAAGGATATAAACTAGGTCTAACGAAATTAACTAATCCAAAATGCTTTATACACTCCAAATTCCTTATTACTTCATGTTTATCTTCGGTCAACGAATGATTAATTTTTCTAGTATATGAAAAAGCGAATGGATTTACATTAAATCCTGTTCTCTCTTTAGCTCCTCCTAAAAAAGTTAAAATTCCAGAACTCAAATAACGATGTAAATTAATAATTTCATCGTATTTATTATCTCTTAGTAGTTTAATCAATCTAAAGATTTCAGCTATCTTATTTTTTTTCTTGTCAAAAATAATAACCGAATTAATATTTGGATTGTTTAAAAGTAAACTTTCATTTCCTTTGCGAACTAGAACATCCATCTTACTAGTCGGACATAGTCGCTTCAATTCAGAAAAAATTGGAGTTGCTAAAATAACATCCCCAATAAATGCCGTTTGAATTATAAGAACTTTTTTCATCTAGTTTTAAGCTAAAAAAGGGCTACAACCATGTGTAACCCTTTTCACAAAATTAATCAATAATTGAATAGTTAAAATTCGTATCCACCTTTTTCAAAAATGGAGTTAGCAATTATCTGTCTAGCTTCTTTTGTATTAAAAGGTTCTAACTTTGTAAATCTTCTTACTCCCATCAAAGTCATACGTAATTCATCCCCTTCCATAAATGCATTTAATGCATCTTTTGCGGATTTGGCAATTGTATCAGCAGCATCATAAAAGTATGTTTTCACAATTGCTAATTGCACAGAGGCATTAGCTTCACCATTCTTTTGAAGTATCTTATCTACTCTCAATAAAGCTGATTCGGCCTGATAGGTAACGATTAACATATCCGCAATATTCATGAGTATTTCTTGTTCTTTACCTAATGAAGTTGCTAACTTTTGAACTGCAGCACCTGCTACCAATAAAATTGTTTTCTTTAAACCTTCTAATAAGGTATACTGTTGAGATAAAACTGTTTCATCTTTATCCTCGAAATCCGGTATACTCATTAATTCTCCCGCAACTTTTGTCGCAGCACCCAACAAATCAAGTTCTCCTTTAAGTCCTTTTTTCAGTATCATATCGACCGAAAGCATACGATTTATTTCATTCGTACCTTCAAATATTCTATTTATACGTGAATCTCTATACGATCTTTCTACAACAGATTCGGAGGAATATCCCATACCTCCATAAATTTGAACTGCTTCATCTGCTACAAAGTCTAAACATTCTGACGCTGCAACCTTTAACATTGCGCACTCAGCTGCAAATTCTTCGATTCCTTTTAAAGTCGCTTGTCCTTTACTCATTCCACCTTCTATCAGATGATTTATAGCGTCTTCAATATTTTGTCCTGCTCTATACGTTGCTGACTCTAAAACAAAAGTACGAATTACTTGTTCTGCTACTTTATGTTTAATTGCACCATATTTTGCCAAAGATCGACCAAATTGCTCACGCGTATTTGCATAACTAACCGTGTCTTCAATTGTTTCTTTGGAACCGCCTAAAACACCAGCTGCTAATTTTATTCGACCAATATTTAAAATATTTATGGCGATTTTAAATCCATTTTCGCGTGTAGAAAGCATATTTTCTACAGGAACTTTTACATTATTAAAGAAAATTTGACGCGTAGAGGATCCTTTTATCCCCATTTTTTTTTCTTCTGGATTCAGCGATATACCTTCACTTTTTGCCTCGACTAAAAAAGCAGTCAAATTTGCATCATTATCAATTTTTGCAAAAACAGTAAATAAATCTGCAAAACCACCATTAGTAATCCACATTTTTTGACCGTTTAAAACATAATGACTACCATCCTCAGATAATATCGCTTTAGTCTTTCCTGAGTTAGCATCGGATCCAGCAGAAGGCTCCGTTAAACAATATGCTGCCTTCCATTCACCTGAAGCTAATAAAGGTGAATATTTTGCTTTTTGCTCTTGTGTACCGTAATATAAAAGTGGTAAGGACCCAATCCCAGTATGCGCACCATACGCAACTGAAAAAGAATGTCCTTTTCCTAAATATTCAGTAGCAAGTAACGAAGTTTTAAAATCAACTCCCATACCACCAAATTCTTCTGGTACAGAAAGTCCTAACAAACCTAGTTCTCCAGCTTTATCTAACAAACTTTGCATCAATCCGGACTCCATTGCGTCTATACGATCAAGAATTGGCGTAACTTCTTGTGCGATAAAATCATTACACATTTCAGCAATCATCAACTGTTCTTCTTCCCATTCTTCCGGAGTAAAAATAGCAGCTGGTAATGTATTAGTAATCAAAAATTCTCCTCCTTTTATTGCTTTATTTATATCTATCATGGCGTTTAATTTAATCTAATATAACGATTAATTTTGTTTTTATTAAATGGTTTTATCAATTTTTAAAGAATTTAAAAGGATGCATAATTCCGTTTTTTTTCAGACATATAAAATAAACACCATTTTCTAATTTGCTAACATCCACTGAATACTTGTGCTCTAAATTTTGTATAAAATCA
>CANHRS010000115.1 GCA_947463445.1 Flavobacteriia bacterium
AAAAATCACCTATACACCAACACCGGATAAGAATGGTAACGACACGTTGATTTACCAAGTATGTGATAGTGGTTCACCAGTACTTTGTGATACAGCATTGGTAGTTATTCAGGTTACTCCAGTGAACGATGGTCCAATTGCAGATAGAGATGATGTAACAACGAATGAAGATACTCCAGTAACTATTGACGTGACTTCAAACGATAAAGATTTGGATGGTACAGTTGATAAGACTTCAGTAAAAATTACTAAACAACCGAAAAAAGGAATAATAACGGTAGATCCAACAACTGGAAAAATCGTTTATGTACCAACACCGGATGCGAATGGTAAAGACACGTTGATTTACCAAGTATGTGATAGTGGTTCACCAGTACTTTGTGATACAGCTATCGTAATTATTAACGTAATTCCGGTAGATGATAGTCCTATTTTTATTACAGAAGATACTACATTGGTGATAGATGAAGTTACTACTACTTGTTTTGAAGTTTTAGACAAAGATGGAGGCAATAATACTATTAGTATTAAATGTAATAAATTAGGTAGTGCAATATTGGTTAAATCGTGTGTCAAGTATATTCCAAAACCTCAGTTTACAGGGATAGATACGGTTTGTGTTTTTGTGTGTAATTCCAAAACATGTGATACATTGAAAGTCATATTTAACGTTATACCAAAAGCGAATAATGATGTCGAAGCCACTAACGATCAGACGCCAATTGTCATTAATGTACTTACAAATGATAAAAATCCTAATGGAGGAAATGTGTCTATTGTGATTATTCAGCAAGCAAAACGAGGAAAAGCATCTATAGACACAAAAACCGGAAATGTGCTTTATCTTCCTAAGCCAGGGTATTGTGGATTAGATACTTTCTACTATAAAATGTGTGATATTCAATCTCAGTGTGATTCAGCGATGGTTGTTGTAGACAATACATTGAAAGATTCAGATAAAGATGGTATTCCAGATTACATTGAAGGTACAAGCGATATGGATGGAGATGGTACTCCTAATTATTTAGATTTAGACTCGGATAATGATGGTAAATTGGATGCCGATGAAAATACGATTGTTGATCCATGTAAAATAGAAAACATAGCTGTTGTGGATACCGATAGTGATGGCAAACCAAATTATTTAGATTTCGACGGTATATTTATACCAGAAGGTTTTTCACCAAACGGCGATGGCGTGAATGATTTGTTTACGATAAAGAATATTGATTTATTCCCTAAAAATCGTGTACAAATCTTCAATCGATGGGGTAATTTAGTGTATGAAAAAGAAGGATATGCAAACGATTGGAATGGTTATCCAAATGTACGTAATACTTTAGGAGATGGAGAATTGCCAGTAGGGACGTATTATTACATCTTGGATTTAAATGATGCAGCAAACACGCATTTCAACGGATATATTTACTTAAATAAATAATTATGAAAGCCATACTACGATACGTATTAGTTGTGCTTGCCATTGGTATATATGGTAATACAGCAGTAGCACAACAAGAAGTTCAGTTTACCCATTATATGTATAATACATTGACCGTAAATCCAGCTTATGCTGGATCGAAAGGAATGTTAAACATGTCTGCGTTGATGCGTCAACAATGGATAGGGATTGATGGTGCACCAGTTACTCAAAATTTTATTGTCCATTCACCGATTGTATCCAAAAACATTGGGGTAGGATTGTCCTTTTTGAATGATAAAGCAGGACCGATTCAACAAACATCATTGGCAATGGATTATTCTTACAGTATACAAGTGAATCAAACAGGGCGATTAAATGTTGGTATCAAAGGTATGTTAAATTTTGTGCAAGCAAACCTAAGTTCTTTGAAATTGGATCAATTTAATGACCAAACTTTTGGTTCAAATCCATCTATCTTAGCACCAAATTTAGGTTTAGGTTTGTATTACCACACCGATAAGTGGTATTTAGGAGCATCTACTCCTAAGTTGTTAGAGACAAGTATTGCGGGTAATTCAAAAACAATTGTTTCCAAATTAAATAGGCACTATTATATAATCGGAGGATATGTATTTACACTTGCAGAAAATTGGAAATTAAAACCTGCTTTTTTGGCTAAGCTTACTTCTAATGCCCCTTTGAGTATGGATGCGTCAGTTGAAGTCTATTATAAAAATTTAATTTCTATGGGTATTATGCATCGTTTTGGAGATTCTTTTGGTTTTTTATTTGGCTACCAAATCACCGATCAGTTTAAAGTAGGGGCCTCTTTTGATCAGACAATTTCCCGTTTACAGAATTATAATAGCGGAACCTTTGAAATGTTTTTAAGTTATGATTTTACATTTACGAAAGACAAAATTATTACGCCACGATATTTTTAATATGCATTCTATGAAAAAAATAGCAATACTACTTCTTTGTTTTGTAATTTCCTTACAAAGTAGTGCGGAAGAATCTCCGAAGTTGAAAAGAGCTGAACATTTGTTTGCTCATTTTGCCTATAAAGAAGCAATTGATCTTTACCAACAACTTTATGCGCAACAAATAGACTTACAAAGGGTGATAGAACGATTAGCAAATAGTTATCGTTTTCTAAATGATACACACAATGCAGAAATTTGGTATGAAAAATTTATTGCTTTTGGAAAGTATTCCGCGGATGATGTTTTTTACTATTCATTAATTTTACGATCTAATGGAAAAATACAACTTGCAGATGATTGGATGTTGGTTTTTAAAAAAATGAACGCATCTGATTCACGAGCATTAGCTTTTGATTTTAAAGAGGTAAAGTTACGAGAAATTGCAAGTAAAAGATCTAATTTTACGATTCATAATTTACCGTTTAATACTGCTGGGATTGAATTTTCACCAGCATATGTAACGGATAAACAATTAGCATTTGTAGCTGCAGATCCGGATCAACTTATGATTAAACGTGAGTTTTCTTGGAATCAAACACCATTTTTAGATGTGTATTTGGTAGATAAAACTTCGGATACCACGTTTGGGATACCTTATCCTATTCCAGGAAAAGTAAATAGTAAATTTCATGATGGTCCAGCAACATTTTCGAAAGCGGGAGATTTAGTTTATTTTACGCGTAATAATTATCTAAAAAATAAGAAATTAAGTAGTGATGGCGTTTTGAAATTAAAATTGTTTACTGCGAAAAAAAATGTAAAAGGTAAATGGAAAAGCATCAACGAAGTTAATTTAGGCACCAAAGAATATTCCGTAGGACATCCCTCTATAAGTAAGGATGGAACAAAAATTGTTTTCACGTCAGATAAGCCAGGTTCGTTAGGAGGAACAGATATTTGGATGATAACAAAGTCTGGTAATACCTGGAGTAAACCAATTAATTTAGGTCCGCAAGTCAATACAGAAGGAAATGAAATGTTTCCATTTATTGCTGCAAATGGTGATCTATTTTTCGCATCCAATGGTCATATTGGTTTAGGTGGATTAGATATTTTTTATGCACCATTAAAAAACAATGAGTATCGAAATGTAGTAAATATGGGATTAGGATTAAATTCTCCGAAGGATGATTTTGGTTTAATTGTTTCATCCGATCTTACAAATGGATATTTTACATCGAATAGAGAAGAGGGTAAAGGGGATGATGATATTTATGCTGTATCTTTTTTGAAGCCGATTCAGATTAAATTATTTCAATTGACATTGGAAGATAAACTCTCTAAAAACCCTATCATACGTGCTAATGTTGAATTATATATAAATGAGAAAAAATTTGTTTATGTATCGGATAGTTTGGGTAGGATAGAGCTTATTGTCAACCCAAGTGATAAGATTTCAGTGAGTGTTGCACGCGAAAATTATTTTCCAATTAATCAATTACTTGTCCCAAATGATACAAGTTATACGACTATAAACACTATTATACCTTTGGTTTCTAATCAACAATTGGTTTATACTTCTAAGGTAGTCGATCACGCATCCAAAAGTTCGTTGCAGGATGTGAATGTTACTGTAAAATCGCTCAAATATTATCATTCCTTGGTCACAGATAAAAATGGCGATTTATTTATAGATTTAACTTCTTTTAAAAAAGGGGATAAAATTCAAATGGATATTCGTTTAGAGAAAGATGGTTATC
>CANHRS010000116.1 GCA_947463445.1 Flavobacteriia bacterium
ATTTATTGCTACTGTTATCGCGATATTCTTTACCGACTTATTAATCGGAACCATTATTGGACTCACGGTCAGTATTTTGTTTTTATTGAAAAGTAATTACAAAAACCCGTTTAAAATAAAAACGGAAAAAATGAATGTGAAAGAAACGATAACGATTGAATTACCCAATCAAGTTTCCTTTTTAAACAAAGCATCCATAAAAAATACCTTATGGAATCTTCCGAAGAATTCCAATGTAATTATAGAAGCAAAAAACAGTGATTATATTGATGAAGACATCTTAGAGATTTTCGAAACGTTTAAAAATACAGTTGCGATTGAAAACAATATTCAATTAAACATTTTTGGATTTAAGAACAAATTCCACATTCAAGATCAAGTTCAATTTAGTACGGTTATTGGGAAAGAAGAACAACAAAATTTAACTTCCCATGAGGTGTTAGATATATTAATAACTGGAAATAAACGTTTTGCAGATGGTGAATTCACCGAAAAGTATCTTACGGAACAAGTTCAGGCTACATCTCATCACCAAAATCCAATTGCAGTTATTGTTTCCTGTATTGACTCCAGAACAAGTCCAGAATTAATTTTCGACTTAGGCATTGGGGATTTGATTTCAATACGTATCGCTGGAAATATTATCAATCAAGAAATTATTGAAAGTATCGAATTTGCCTGCCAAAAAATCGGAACCAAATTAATAGTTGTACTTGGTCACTCAAATTGTGGGGCTGTAACCTATGCCGTAGAATCTGGTACTGAAAAATATACTTCTATCACCTCCAAAATTCAAAATTCTATTGCCATTTGTGATTGTACAGCGGAAAAAATAAAAACCGAACCAGCACTTTTGGACAAAGTGATAAAATTGAATACCAATAATTCTATCACGGATATTTTAATGCATAGTGCATTTATAAAATCAGAAACGGAGAAACAAACTATTACAATGGTATCTGGTTTTTACGATACACGGACTGGATTGGTGGAATTTGTGGAATTTTGATTTTTTGTTTTGTTTTTCGTTTTTTTTTGTAGAGACGCAATGCATTGCGTCTCTACAAAAAAAACGAATTTATATTGCATCCATTTCCTCCACTTGTGTTTCCCATACGGAAACAACACTATCTAATTCCTTTTTAATTTTATCATACTCAGCTAAAACCTTATCCGCATTTGCTTTATCGGAATAATCCAAATGCAAAATCACCTCATCCATTGCTTTGACTTTGTTTTCCAATGCCTCTATTTGTTCTTCTGATTTTCTAATCTGATTTTGCAAGGAATTTTTCTTACGCTTAACTTCTTTTTGCTCTTCCTGAGTCAACTCTTTTGTTACCTTAAGCGGAGTTGAAAGGTCTACCTTCACTTCTTTATTCTTCGCTTTCGTCGCTCCGTCACTCGCCACTCGTAACTCGTCTCCTGAGCCTGTCGAAGGGTCACTCTTCACTTCGTTACTCTCTAGAGTCATTTTCTTCGCCAAATATTCCTTCACATCATAGTGGTAAATTTTCAAGGTTTTATCTTGAATATCCCAAATACGATTGGTTAATCCATCCAAAAATTCCCGGTCATGCGATACCACAATAAACGTTCCTTCGTAATTAATTAAAGCGCGTTTTAATACCTCTTTGGATTGAATATCCAAGTGATTCGTCGGCTCATCCAAAATCAAGAAGTTACATGGACTCAATAATAACTGACATAAAGCCAAACGCGTACGCTCCCCTCCAGAAAGTACTCCGACTTTTTTATCTACCTCTTCGCCGGTAAATAAGAAGGTTCCTAAAATAGAACGTAAATCTTTTCGAATTTCCCCTTCAGCGATATCATCTACCGTTTCGTAGATTGTTTTGTTTACATCTAATTTTTCCGCTTGATCTTGGGCGAAGTAAGTGATTTTCACATTGTGACCATAATTCACAATTCCATCCCCATCCAAGGTTCCCATGATACGTTTTAGTAAAGTAGATTTACCTACACCATTCGGTCCTAGTAGCGCGATTTTCTCGCCACGACCAACCGTAATACTGATTTCCCTGAAAAGCACTTTATCGTTAAATGTTTTTCCCATGCGCTCCATTTCCAAAATCCATTTCCCTGGTTGTAAACTCAAGGGAAAAGAAACCTTCATTTTTGCAACTGCATCGTTCTCTACCTCAATAATTTCCGTTTTATCCAACTTCTTCATTAAGGATTGCGCAAATGCCGCTTTACTCGCTTTCGCACGGAATTTATCAATTAACTCTTTGGTATGTTTGATGTCTTTTTCTTGTTGTTTTTTCGCATTGGTCATTAGAGCTAACTCCTCTTCCCGACGGATTTTATATAAAGAATATGGTAACGGATAATCATTCACTTTTCCTTGAGAAATCTCCAAGGTACGTTTGGTAACATTATCTAAAAATAAACGGTCGTGCGAAATTACAATTACGATTCCTTCAAATTTAGTCAGGTAATTCTCCAACCACGAAATGGAAATGATATCCAAGTGATTGGTAGGCTCATCCAGTAAAATCACATCTGGTTTATTCACCAAGATTCTAGCTAATTCCGCACGCATTTTCCAACCTCCTGAAAACGTGCTTAATTCGCGATTAAATTCTTCTGTTTCAAATCCTAGACCAACTAAAATCGAGGCAATTTTCTCTTCCCATTGAAACCCTTCATGAAACGCAAATAAGTCGTTTAGTTCTGTTAATTCATCCAATAGACCCAAGTAAGATTCGTTTTCATAATCGGTACGTGTCACTAAATCATGATTAATTTCATCCAAACGTGTTCGCACACGATTCAACAATTCATTGGAAAAGTACAAATAATCGTAAACAGACTTGGTTGTATCAATTTTAATATCTTGCGTTAAAAATCCTATCGTCGTATCTTTTGGAGTATGGATTCTTCCCTCGGATGGTTTTTCCATTCCTGACAATAACTTCAACATGGTCGATTTACCTGCACCATTTTTTCCTGCTAAACCAATTTTATCCCCACGGTTAATTTGTAAGGTAATGTCTTTAAATAAATGTCCTTGCGGGAGGTAAACTCCAAGTTGTTCTAAATTAATCATGCTGCAAAGATAGGGATTTCATTTTGGAGGTGAAAGTTGATTTCACAACATGAAACTATGAAAAATAATTAAAAAAACTACAAAAATCACAAACTACTTAAAAACAATAAATTAAACAATATATACTTTGGATTATCATGATAATACAAATCAACACTTTGGATTATCATGATAATTATGTATTTTTGATTAAAATATAGGTCATGAATTTAGTCAGAAATCAAGTTTTTATAGATAATGATGGTCAGAGTATCTTTTTTTGGGGAGCTCGGCAAACTGGTAAAAGCACCTTACTAAAAGAAATGTTTCCGGAAGCATTACTCTTCGACCTCTTACTTTCAGATGTATACAAGCGATTAATGACAAATCCGGAGTACTTGCGGGAAACCATTTTGGCACAAAACAAAAAGCAAGTTATCATCGATGAAATTCAGCGCATACCAATCTTATTGAACGAAGTACATTGGTTGATTGTAAACCATAACATACAATTTATCCTAAGTGGTTCAAGCCCTCGGAAAATACTACGTTCGGGTGAAAACCTACTCGGAGGTAGGGCGTTAAAATATTCTCTCTATCCTCTTACCTACGCTGAAATCCCAAATTTCGACTTAGAAAGAGCATTGAATCATGGATTGTTACCTCGGCATTACTTATCTGAAAATCCAAAACGACTAATCGCTTCCTACATCGGAAACTACTTACAAGATGAAATTGTAGCAGAAGCAAAAATCAGAAATGTAGATGTATTCGCGCGATTTTTACATTCAGCAGCATTTAGTCAAAGTGAAATGGTAAACTTCACGGCTATTGCAACAGATTGTGGCGTTTCTGCCATTACAATTAAAG
>CANHRS010000117.1 GCA_947463445.1 Flavobacteriia bacterium
GAAATCAGCTGTCCGAAAACGGATTGTCCAAAAAAGTAGCTATTTTTATTCATGTAATTTAGTTCGGGAAAACCAAATTACACTAAAGCGGGAAATCCATCAAGGAAATCCCGCTTTTAAAAAGTTTTATCGGACACTAGTGATTTAAATTATAAAATAAATGGTGTTGGAATTAATATTTCTCCGTATTACTCTATACCACACAATATATCGCAAGGAGCTGCATCTAAGCCATATTTTGTAATGTATGGCGGTGTGAACTACACAATTAAATGGGAACGAAAAAAGAATAAATAATTGATTTCTTTTAAAAATCAATTCGGATATGTATATTCGCGTGCTTAAAAAAATTATCATAAGATGGCTATTATTGGAAAAATACGTGAAAAATCAGGAATCACAATCGTTTTATTAGGATTAGCAATGTTTGCATTCATCATGAGTGGATGGGACAACATGTTTGGTTCTTCTAATCAACCTATTGGTTTAGGGGAAGTATACGGAGAAAAAGTGGATCCTATGGAGTACGACAAATTAGTTCAATCTATGATTCAATCAGACCAACAACAATATGCACAACAGCAACGTCCATATACTGACGCGGATAAAAAACAATCTGAAAACAGAGCATGGACAATGTTGGTAGAAGAAAAGATTTTAGAAGAAGAATACGAAAAATTAGGAGTTGATGTAAGTAAAAACGAATTTGATGCCTATTTATATGGAACAGATGGATTTACTGTTATGCCAAATTTAGCGCAAAGTTTTGTAGACTCATTAACTGGGCAATTCAATCCACGCTTGTTAGAAAAACGTATTCAAGAAATGGAAAGTTCTACAGATCCACGTGTAAGTGCTGACTGGGAAACAACAAAAACAAGTTTTACAAACCAACGTAAAAATGAGAAATATTACCAAATCCTTTCTCAAGGGGTTTATGTAACTAAGTTAGAAGGAAAAGAGGAATATAAGGCACAAAAAGAAGTGAAAAACGTATCCTATGTAGTTCGTCGTTATACTGAAATACCAGATGATAAAATTAAAGTAAGCGAAGACGAAGTAAAAGCGTATTACGAAGAACATAAAAATGAGAAAAAATATGAATCTACTGCAGGAAGAGATGTGAAATATTTTGACATAAACATCGTTCCATCGAAAAAAGATTCTACGGAATTCAATAAAATCTTAAAAACCATTAAAGATGGTTTCTCTAAGACGAAAGATGATTCTACGTTTGTTTTAACTAATAGTGATTTAAAGTTCTTTACAAGTACTCGTCAATCTACTTTACGTCCAGAAGGGGATGCAAAAGCGCAACAAGGTTTAACTTTTCCTGCTGCGATGGATACTGTTTTCAAAATGGCATCCGCAGGACAAATTGTAGGTCCTTATGTAGATAATGGTAAATTCCGTATTGCAAAAGTAAGAGGATTTAATACGAATGTTTGTAAAGTAAGACACATCTTATTGAGTGCTCCAAAAGGAGATTCTTTGAAATTAAAAGCTGTTCGTAAAATGGCAGATACATTAATTCTAAAAATTAATAAAGATAATTTCACAGAATACGTAAATAAATATAGTGAGGATCCAGGATCAAAAAGTACAGGTGGTGTATATGAAAACTTCTTAGATTTCGAAATGGTTGCTCCATTCTCTAAGTTTGCTGTTGAAAAACCGATAGGCACTATTGGTATGGTTACTACAGATTTTGGAATTCACATTATAGAAGTAATGGAACGTAAGTCCGTGAAATACCCAATTGTTTCTTTCATTGAAAAACAATTATTACCAAGTAGCGATACTAAAATGACTACCACTGATAATGCGTTTGATGTGTTAAATGAGTTAGATGAGAAAATATATCGTAAAAATTCTCCAAAAGCGAAATTGGATTTATTTGATACAATAGCTAGACAAAAAGGCTATTTTTCTCGTCCTGTTAAAATTTTAGATGAAAATCCAAGTGCACAAGGATTTGCAACTTCATTAGCAGAAGACGCTATTTTAAAGCTAGCATACGATGAAAACACTGAGGTTGGTACATTATGTTCAAAGCCTATTATTGATGGAAACAGATACATTATAGCGATTGTTTCTTCTGTAAGAGAAAAAGGAGTTCCTGCTTTTATTGATGTGCAAGAATCTATGAAATTAGAAGTAATTAAACAGAAAAAAGCAGATCGATTTATTGCGCAAATCGGAAAACAAAAGAATTTAAATGTACTAGCTAAAAAAGGTAGAACTATTGTAAATAAAGGAGAAGTTACGTTTGCTAATCCACAATTACAAGGATATGAGCCAGAAGCTGTAGGTTCTTTGTTTGCAGGTCTAAAAGATGGTTCTACAGTATTAGTGAAAGGTGAACAAGGAGTATATGTAATTCAAATTAACAAAACAATCAAAGCTCCTGCTACAAGTGATTACACCATGGAATCTATGCAATTATTAAATAGTGTTCGTGGAAACCAACAAGGTGAAGCAAAAATGGCATTGATTAAATTAGCAGATGTAAAAGATAATCGTAAGTTTGCTTTCTTAGGAATTAGAAGATAATTTTATTTTAAAATACCATTAAGGTCGACTTTTCAGTCGACCTTTTTTTTTACTATGACCAGTCTTGAAATTAGTTTACAACTAAATAACTTATATATAGAAAAATCAATGTACATTAAAAAATTTAGAAATCTATGAAACAATCGATTAACAATATCTATATACCAATTACGCTTTTCATTATAGCTTTTTGTTCTAAACTTTTATTTATTGAAAGTCGGGATATTTGTCTAGATGAACCATTCACGATTTTTCATGCACAATTTCCCATTGCCGATATTCTAAGTCTACCATCCCAAAATGAACCAAACCCACCTTTATTCATGTTGTTGCTTCATTCTTGGATTAAATTGTTTGGAATAAGTCCTTTTGCTGTTCGAATTTTACCCCTACTATTTAATTGTTTTACTGTTGTATTTATTTATTTTATTGGAAAGAAATTTTTTAATCTTTGGACAGGAATTTTAGCATCCAGTATCTTTTTAGTATCCACCTATCATTTTTATTTTGGATTAGAAACAAGAACGTATTCATTGCTTTCCATGGCAACCGCTGCATCCCTTTATTACTTTCTTTCACTTGTAAATTTTCCGAAAAGAAAATATATTATTGCAATTATCCTTACCAATCTTTTACTTATATACAGTCATTACTTTGGATGGTTTATTGTATTTGTACAATTTATCTCTTGTTTTTTATATTTAAAAAATAAAACAATAATCAAATTTATGTTTTATGTATTCCTAATTACAGGAGTTTTGTTCTTACCTATGTTATCTATTGTATTGAAACAGTTTTTACACTCTAGTCAAGGAACATGGGTTCAAATACCTTCAAGGTCAGATTTTTACACTCAATTTTACTATTTTTTTAACGGAAAATATATATTAATAATATTTGTTTGTATTTTGATTTTTACTTTCAGTTATTTAATTTACTATAAGTTGTTTAATGCGATAAATAAGCAATTAATAATTGTTTTAAGTTGGTGGATTATCCCCTATTCGATCATGTTTATTCTTTCGTTTAAAATACCAATGTTTATTAATCGCTATATATTATTTAATACCATCGGACTATATTTATTTGTTGCAATTATCATTTATTTATTACCAAAAAAATTATCTTACGTTGTTGGTACTATTTTTATTCTTTTGTTTTATAAAGAATTGCAGATCAACTCAAAAGATTTTTACTACCGAGAAGTAAAGAATTTAGTTGATAATGTAAAACGTGAAAACACATCGAATAGCGTCATTTTAATTTATCCACATTGGGCGGACTTAGGCTTTATGTACTATTATGATCGCACTGTATTTCAAAACTATGAAAACTACGAATCCCTA
>CANHRS010000118.1 GCA_947463445.1 Flavobacteriia bacterium
ATAATCTATATATTTCATTACTTCAGCACGAATAAATCCCTTTTCAAAATCGGTATGAATTACACTTGCTGCTTGCGGTGCTGTCATTCCTCTAGTAATAGTCCAAGCTCTAACCTCTTTTACACCACATGTAAAATAAGTTTGGAGATTTAACAAGGAATAAGCGGAACGTATTAACCTGTTAACACCTGGCTCTTCTAATCCTAACTCTTCTAGAAACATTTGACGCTCATCATATGTTTCTAATTCTGTGATATCTGCTTCAATTTTGGCACCAATCACTAACACTTCAGCGTTTTCTACTTTTACGTTTTCTCTTACCTGATCCACATATTTATTACCAGTTTTCACAGAAGATTCATCTACATTGCATAGATATAACACCGGTTTAGAAGTGATTAATTGAAATTTATTTACAAATTCAATTTCTTTTTCATCAAATTCCATGGAACGAACAGAAAGTCCTTTTTCTAAGTGGTCTTTCACACGATGTGCTATTTCGTTTTCTTTAAGAATATCTTTATCGCCAGTCTTTAAACTTTTTGAAAGTGCTTGAATACGTTTTTCGATCGTTTCAAAATCTTTTAACTGTAATTCTATATCAATCACTTCTTTGTCTCTGATTGGATTTACACTACCATCCACATGTATAATATTACCATCATCAAAACAACGTAAAACGTGAATTATAGCATCTGTTTCTCTAATATTTGCAAGAAATTGGTTACCTAATCCTTCCCCTTTTGAAGCACCTTTTACTAATCCAGCAATGTCAACTATCTCCATAGTAGTTGGAACAACTCTTTCAGGATTAACGATTGTTTCCAAGATTTCTAAACGTGGATCTGGTACTGAGATTGTTCCTACATTTGGTTCAATTGTACAAAAAGGAAAGTTTGCAGACTGCGCTTTTGCGTTTGACAAACAATTAAACAAGGTGGATTTCCCAACATTTGGTAACCCTACAATTCCACATTTTAAAGCCATTGGTAATTTTTTTGTGCAAATATAAAGAAATCCTTGTTGCTATATACATAAGCATTTTAATTGATGTAGAGAATATCCTATTTTATGAACCAATGCTGTTAATAAAAAGAAAATTGGAGCGAAAAACCGACCTAAAATCTCACTAAATTCGTATTAATTAACATTTGTTTTATACTAAGTAAACACTGCACTTATGGCTCAAGACATATTTGACAAAATCAAAAAAAATAGAGGTCCTATTGGACAATATTCAAAAGGAGTTCACGGTTACTTCACATTTCCAAAATTAGAAGGAGAATTAGGTAACAAAATGCTTTTTAGAGGCAAAGAATGTTTAATCTGGTCATTGAATAACTATTTAGGACTAGCAAATCATCCAGAAGTTCGTGAGGCAGATGCAAATGCTGCAAAACAATATGGATTAGCATATCCAATGGGTGCCCGTATGATGACTGGTCAAACAGCAGAACATGAAAAATTAGAAAATGAATTAGCAGAGTTCATGGGAAAAGAGGATTGTATTCTTCTAAACTTTGGATACCAAGGAATGGTTTCTGCTATTGACTCATTGGTAGACCGTTCAGATGTAATTGTGTATGATAGTGAGTCACACGCATGTATTTTAGATGGTATGCGTTTACATACAGGAAAACGTTTTGTATTCCAACACAACGATATGGAAAGTTTTGATAAACAAATGCGTAATGCAACGCGTTTAGCAGAACAAACTGGTGGAGGAATTTTAGTAATTACCGAAGGTGTTTTCGGTATGGCTGGAGATCAAGGAAAATTAAAAGAAATTGTAGAATTTAGAAAATCTGGCAAATACAATTTCCGTCTATTTGTTGACGATGCGCACGGATTTGGAACACTTGGAGAAACAGGTCAAGGTGCAGGAGAAGCACAAGGTATACAACCTGAAATTGATGTTCTTTTCGGAACTTTTGCAAAATCCATGTCTTCCATCGGAGGATTTATTTGTGGGGACGAAAGTATTATTGAATATCTTCGTTACAACATGCGTTCACAAATGTTCGCTAAAGCGTTGCCTATGACAATTACAATAGGTGCACGTAAACGTTTAGAGTTATTACGCACACGCCCAGAATTAAAAAACAAATTATGGGAAATTACAAATGCATTACAAACTGGATTTAAAGACGCTGGATTTGATATCGGTGCTACTAACTCTCCAGTAACTCCAGTATTCATGAAAGGATCTTTAGCAGAAGCTACAAACCTAACCTATGATTTAAGAGAAAACTACAATATATTTTGTTCGATTGTAATTTATCCTGTTGTTCCAAAAGATGTAATTATGTTGCGTATTATTCCTACAGCTGCCCACACCTTGGAAGATGTAAATTATACATTAGAAACATTCAAAAAATTAAAATCTAAACTTGATTCAGGAGAATATAAATCCGATGAATTAGCATCTGTTGAAATAGATAAAAAATAGTTTAAGTTAAGTAAAATAAAAAAGCGACTTTATGTTTAATCATTTAGTTGCTTTTTTTATGGGTAAAAATCTCTATAAACCATAAAATTTTATCCATATAAAAGAAGCTACTCAAATTATAATTAAGTAGCTTCCTTTGTTTTTAAAAAAAAAAGTAAAATTCTAGAACTATCCTAAAAAAGGATATCTGTAATCACTTGCTGGAATAAATGTTTCTTTAATAGTTCGAGCAGATACCCAACGTAATAAATTCAATGGAGCTCCTGCTTTATCATTAGTTCCTGAACCTCTAGCACCACCAAAAGGTTGTTGACCTACTACAGCGCCTGTTGGTTTATCATTTACATAGAAATTACCAGCACTATGCTCTAATGCAATTAACGCTTTTTGAATTGCATAGCGATCATTTGAAATAATTGAACCTGTCAATGCATATTCTGAAGTAGAATCAACAATTTTCAATGTTTCTTCATACTTATCTTCTTCATAAACATAAATCGTCATTACAGGTCCAAAAATCTCCTCAACCATGGATTTAAATTGTGGATTGGTAGTAACAATAACGGTCGGCTCTACAAAATAACCCACTGACTTATCATAATTACCTCCTGCAATAATTTCTGCATCATTTGCTTGTTTTGCAAAATCTATATAACTTGCTATTTTATCAAAAGAACGTTCACTAATTACAGCATTAACAAAATTAGACGTATCTGCTGGTGTACCCATTTTTATGGAACTTAATTGCTCAATCAACGTTTGTTTAACATCTCCCCATAAATTGGAAGGTATATAAGCTCTTGAGGCTGCAGAACATTTTTGCCCTTGAAACTCAAAAGCTCCTCTCGTTAATGCAGTCGCAACTTCCTTCGCATTTGCAGATTTATGTACCATCACAAAATCTTTTCCACCAGTTTCTCCAACTATTCTAGGATAACTTCTATAATTTTCAATATTATTAGCAATCGTTTTCCAAAGATTTCTAAACACTCCTGTCGATCCTGTAAAATGGATTCCAGCAAAATCTTTATGCTTAAATATTACATCTCCAG
>CANHRS010000119.1 GCA_947463445.1 Flavobacteriia bacterium
CATATTGGGGTGAAAAACGTAATTTATATTTTATTTCTGAGTGTACAAAATAGTTTGAAAATCAAAAGAAAAAAAGTATTTTAGAAGTATGATAACTAGTTTTGAAAAATCATATTTAACGAAGCGTTTACTGATTAGTAAATCTCAAAAAGCGGTGAAGTTAGCTTCATCTATTGCTTTTGAATTGGCCGGTTCAATTGTCAAAAAAGAAGGAAATCAAATTATACGGGAATTTAAAGATGGCAAAAAAATTGTGCTTGTCGAATTACCTGATTCTTCCAATTTTCCATTAGCGCTTGACTAACGAAACGTTGCGACTTCGTATTTTTGCAGGGCCAAACGGTTCTGGAAAAAGTTCCATTATCAATTCCATTAAAATGGGATATTCGAGAAGTCAGTAAAGTTCCAATTTGGTTTAGAAATTATTACAGTGCTAAAGTAACTAAATCAAAAAATCAATAGGTAAGTAAAATGGATGTTTATCATAATTATGCAATTTTTTTTTGTATTTTAAAGGAATATTAAAGTTAGATTTGTTAAAAAAATAGATGTTATGAAAAAGTTAATAATGAGTTCTTTACTTGTATTAGTTTTAGGAACTATTGGATTTGCACAAGGAATAAAATATACTAAAAATGATACGATTAGGTATATTGTAAAGAATGATGTTCTACGATTTTTTGGAGGGACATTTTGGACAGGTGCTGAGTTTCCGATCAATAACAGAAAATCCATTTTAGTAAATGGAATTGCTACCTATGGTTCTACGAGTAGTAATAAAGAAAATATAGGCTACGGAGCTGAATTACAATATAGAAGTTATTTAGGGAAAGGTCGTTCTCTAACAAATTATCCAATCTATTTAGCGTCTCAGTTTATGTTTAGACGTATCAATTCCTTTGAACAACAATTTTCAAGTGTTTTGGATCCTATATCTAATAATTATATCGAATCAGAATCAGAGACCAAATCTAGTTTTAATGTATACTATTTCGGTGTATTACTTGGTTGTCAGGTTTTTGTCAATCAAATATTTACCGTTGATTTAAATTTTGGTGGTGGTTTACGATTATCCCAAGTTGATGGACAGAAATCGTTTACACGTTATCAAGGGATTACGGATTTAGATTATTCAGGGGTTATTCCACGATTTGGTATGACTATTGGAATTATACAACATTAAGAAAATGCGTTTTACTGCTAGTATACTTTTTATTATTGTTTCTAGTATCAGTGCTGTATTTGCTCAGGACACTATTTTACAAGGAAATAAAAATTTTAAGTTAGATTTATTTCGTGCTGTACAAGGAACCATTCAATTAACCCATGAACATCGTATATCCTCCCGTTATTCTGTTAACATTGGGTTGATGGGAACGTATGCTTCAACTCGTGGACTAGCCAAACCGTATTTAAAAGCACAAGATTTCACGTATTTTGATGCAACATCAAATAAAGTATATTCTTTAGACAATGTGGAAGCTTTGGGATATGGTGTTAATTTTCAGTTGCGTAAATATCTCTCTAAATTACCAAGTTCCTCCCTGAAGGGATTTTATTTGGCTCCAGAAGTATTTTATAGACGATTGAATTTAACATCTTTAGTTGCGACTAATTTGGAAATAAAACGCATCTTAAACCTTGGTTATATTGGGTATGCATTTGGATACCAAAAGAATTGGAGAGATATTGTATGTATAGATACTTACGTAGGTGGTGGTTTCTTTTTAAGTCAATATACAGATGAAACTCGTCTAACGCGTTTTCGTAATAATTACCAAGTTGATTTTACAGGAATGTATTTCAATATGGGTGTGTTGATAGGAGTTGTAAGATAGTCAAACCACCTATTAGAGAATAAGCAAACCAATATCCTGTAAGGTTGCAAAGTTTTGGTTCGCTATAAAATTTTGTAAGGTTCCTAGATTATTTTCGTTTAACTCAGCTTCTAATTGTGCGACATTCACATTTTTATATTTAGTTAGTTGTTCCAACCATTTTTGAATAATAGTTCCTTGTTTTTCATTAAATGAAACAGCAAAATCGTTTTGCAAGGTGGAGAACTGCATGTTTATTTTTGTTACTGCTTTTCCTTTTTTATTGCTTGTAGATTTTGTGTACGTTGGTTTAGGACCAATCCAAAATAGTTTTGTGCTAGGTTTTAGTTCTGTAGTTTTCGTATTGATTAAAGCACGATGGATATAGGTACTAGGAACTAACGTCCGTGGAATTTTAAAATCAAACCATTCTTGTAATGGAAGGTCGAAACCAATTCCATGCATATAATTAAAAAGTGCTTTTTTCAACCCATCACTAAAAGCAGCATGATCACATCCAGTTTTATCTTCATGGTATAGGTCGTTATTTGCAAATGTACCATTCTGAAGTCCTGTAATTCGTATCTTGAATTTCTCTGGGTTTAAACCTATAGGACTGTGGGCAGTCAATGCAAATTGATGCCAAAAACCAGATTGTACGATGCCTAATTCGAAAAGTTGTCTAACCATTTCGAGTGAATCGATTGTCTCTTGTGCAGTTTGTGTTGGAAATCCGTACATCAGGTATGCGTGCACCATGATACCCGCTTGGGTGAAATTATCGGTCACTTGTGCCACTTGTTGAACGGTTACTCCTTTGTCGATGAGCGTTAATAATCTGTCGGACGCAACTTCTAGTCCTCCAGAAACGGCTATACACCCTGATTTAGCAAGAAGTCTGCAAAGGTCGTAGGAAAAACTTTTTTCAAAACGAATATTTGTCCACCACACAACTGTAAGTTTTCGCTGGATAATTTCCATAGCTAATTCACGCATTAACGCAGGTGGAGCAGCTTCATCCACAAAATGAAACCCATTCGTACCGGTTTGAAGAATTAATTCCTCCATGCGGTCTACCAACATATTCGCCGTAGTAGCTTCGTATATTTTGATGTAATCGAGGGATACATCACAAAAAGTACATTTACTCCAGTAACAACCATGTGCTAGCGTGAGTTTATTCCATCTTCCATCACTCCAAAGTCGATGCATCGGATTAGCTACTTCTATAACCGAAAGGTATTTGCGTAGCGGTAAATCTGTATAATCTGGTGTCCCTACGTCTTTTTGTTTAAAGTCGGGTGTATTGGAATTATTTATGTAAACAACTTTGTTTTCGACTAAGGTTAGCGTCCTTTTTAGTTCTAATAACGCTCTTTTTCCTGCTAGATATTCCAATAAATTAAATATTGGAGCTTCCCCATCATCGAGTGTAATAAAATCAAAAAATTCAAAAACACGCACATCTTTCAGGGAGCGTAGTTCTGTATTGGGGTATCCTCCGCCAAAGGTAATTTTAATTTGGGGGAAGTTCTTTTTGATGTATTTCGCACAACGAAAAGCACTATAAACATTTCCTGGGAAAGGCGCTGTAATAGCTACTAAGTTGGGACTTTCAGTTGTAATTTTTTGGTTTAAAATTTCTAA
>CANHRS010000120.1 GCA_947463445.1 Flavobacteriia bacterium
GATATCCGTGATTTTGTACGAAAAACAGAGCGTAAATTTGATCTGATATTTTTAGATCCACCTTACGAATCTACTTTTTATGAAGAGATAATTACTGCGATTTATGAGCGCTCCTTGTTACAAGAAGGTGGGTTATTGGTTGTAGAACATAGTAAGCGGAAAGATTTGTCTCACATGCCATATTTTGCAAAAGTGAAGGATTATGGAGGAGTGTCTTTTTCATTTTTCGGAGAAAAATGAAAAAGAGTGACGAGTGACGAGTTAAGAGTGACGTTTTAAAAACAATAATATATGACAAATAATGATGTGATGAAAAAATTGCGAGTTGCTTTGCAATTACGTAATGATGAGATAATTGAAATCATGAAATTGGTTGATTTTAAAGTTACGGAGAGTGAGTTGGGTGCGATTTTTAGAAAGGAGGACCATCCGAAATATAAAAATTGTGGGGATCAATTTCTACGCAATTTTTTAAATGGGTTGATTATCCATAAAAGAGGTCCGATAGGAAAATATGATGGGGAGAGAGCTGAACAAGCGTAATTTTTTTGTTTTCATTTTTTGTTGTTTTCTTACAACATTACTAAATGCACAAACCATTGAAATAAATGGAGTTATATCCGATTCAACTGGAAACAAACCCGTTTCGGGTGTGTTTATCATGGCTGTTCGGATAAAAGATTCTCTGCTTTGTGGTTACGATCGTACTACTATAGATGGCAGTTATTCTTTACGTAATCTCCCAAATGACACCTTTAAATTAACAATTAGTCATACAAACTACGATGAAAAACAACTTTTTGTAGTTACTAAACTAGGAGATAAAATAATACAACTACCTAATATTCCATTGGTTAATCACGGGAAACAATTGGATGAAGCACTTATTTTTGTTAATAGAGGTCCGATATATTACAAAGGCGATACTTTAGTATTTGTTGCGGATTCATTTAAGGTTAAAGAAAATGCAGTTGCAGAAGATTTATTACGAAAATTACCAGGGGTAAAAATTGACAGTAAAGGTAAAATTACTTTTCAAGGGAAAGATATCGATCAAATTTACGTGGATGGAGATGAGTTTTTCGGAGCAGATCCAACGGTAGCTACTAAAAATATTGATGCAGATGCTTTGAAAAATGTACAGATTTACGAGAAGAAAACTGCCGATACCGATGGAGAAGAAAGTAAGCAAATATTGAATCTAACTTTAAAAGAAGAAGCGAAAAAAGGCTATTTTGGAAAAACTTCCTTAGCTTCTGATGGAAAAAAGTTTTATGAGGGGGAATTGCTTTATAATACCTTTAAAAACAATCGAAATTTCTCTTTATATGGCTTAAATAATAATACTCCACGATCCGGATTTGATTGGGAGGACTCGTATAATTTTAACATTGATGGGAACGAAACAAATCGTGAAGGATTTCCATGGAATTTAAAATTAGGCGCGCGTTATAAATATAAATACGGTAAGAAAAAACAACACGAATTTAATATTTCATACGATTATAAGAAAAACACTATACAAAAAATTAGTAAAAATAACACGCAGTACATTTTTCAAGATACTAGTTATTTCAACCAAAGTGTTTCTACATCGAAGGATGTTTTTGAAGAAAATGGTATACGAATTTATAATGGGATTAAACTTGATTCTTTGACTTTACTTACGATTACCCCTCAAATTACGTTTCAACAATCTTCTTATAATCAAGAAGAAACTTCGGACTATTTGAATAATTCTCTAACTAGTTTCAGAAATAGTACTAATCAATATAATAACCAGATTCAAAAAACTATTTTTACAAATGAAGTTAGTCTAGTAAAGGACTATTTTAAAAAAGATCGATCTACTTCTTTCACGAATACGTTTAATTATGAATTACAGCATGAATTAGGGAATGTGTTGTTTTCATCTAAACAGCCATTACAACTTCTTCCTTCTACCAATCAAAAAAACGGGACAAACTACCAAGAATTTAGTGCATCTACTACCCTATTACATGTAGAGCCAATCACTAAAAAAATTACGTTAAATCTAGAATATTTCAATCAATTTGACACGTATCAAAGGAATAAACAGGTAGAAGATTTAATGTCAGATGGTAGTTATATTGTTAATTACTTGTATACAAGTGATTTTACCAAAGTTAATCAGACCAATCGATTTAAAGTTTCCGTTTCGCGTAAAAAAGGATTTCACACCTTTTTAGTTGGTACCAATGTGCGTGATCTACGAGTGAAGAATACGAATAAATACACAGATGTTACTTTTAGTCAACATGTAACTAACTACTTGCCTTATGTGAGTTATACGTTTAATAAAAAGAATGCACTTAGAATGAATGTCAGTTATACAACCAATTCATCTATTCCAGACATTAATCAAATTCAACCGGTATTAAGTAATACCAATCAAAATTATCGGACAATAGGTAATCTAGATTTAAAACCAAATTTCACCCATCAAGGTCGCGTGTGGTTATACAAATACAACAGTTTAAAACGTAGATATTTAAGTACGACATTATATGCTAATTTTCTACAAAATGAATTTTCTAATTCCTTGTCGTATGATTCACTCGGTCGAACTATTTCACAAACTATTAACGTTGATGGAAATTATATTTTTGGAAATTCATTGCATTTTTCGATGGATATTCCAAAAACTCCTTTGGGAATCAGTTTTACATTACGAGCAAATGCCTCCCGAAATGCAAACGTAATTAATCAAAAAAACTATCAAATTTTCAAAGAAACGGTTGAACCTGAACTGGGGATTTCTTTTTATAAAGATTCCATTAATTTTAATGTTTCTAGTTCCATTGCATACAATAATGCCCGAGGAGGCTCAATTAGTAATACGTCTTCGACTTATTATGTTTATAAGAATCAACTTGGTTTTGGATGGGACATCTTCCAAACAGGCATCCGTTTTGAAACCTCATTGGTAAATTATAAAAATACCGGTAGATCTCAGGGGTACAATTTGGATCGAACTATCATTAATGCATCGTTACATCGATCTTTTCTAACTACTAAAAAGTTAATCGTTAGTTTCGAAGGAAATGATTTATTGAATCAAAATATACAATTGACACGAACTATCGATTTTAATCAGATTTCGGATTTTTCCAATCAAATTATTGCGCGATATTTCTTAGTGCGTATTCTTTATAAATTAAAATCTTAAGGGCATGAAACGATTTGTGTTGATTCTATCTGTTTTCGTTGTTTATGTTTCCAGTTCCTTAAAAGTTCATGCTCAAATTCGTTCAGGTACCATTTTATTTGAACGTAAGACCAACCTTATTAAGAAATACCCTGAGTTATCTGATTTTGTTAACCAATTCGGAATGGATAAAACGATTTCAGATTATTTTACGCTTCAATTCAACGATAGTATTTCTTTGTATAGTCCTTCGAATGAAATCCAAAC
>CANHRS010000121.1 GCA_947463445.1 Flavobacteriia bacterium
ATTATATGAAACGTGCTGAAATCAAAATTAAATTAAATGATAAAGAAGGAGCTTGTAAAGATTGGCATAATGCTGTAGAATTAAATTATCAAGAAGCTGTACAAAAAATTATAGATAATTGTAACTAAGAAAGTTCTAGTATTTCTTCAAATACTAACTCGTAAGAGGAAAACAACCCTTTTTCAGGACGACTATTGAAAATTCCATATATAGTTGAACCACTTCCTGACATTGCAGAATAAACAGCCCCATTATCAATGAAAATCTTTTTAATTTCTTGTAATTGTGGATAAGAATCAAATACAGAAAATTCAAATGAATTAACCAATGTGTCTTTAATTTCTATAAATGGAGCTTTAACTAATTCTAAAATCTGCGTTTGATGTTGATATAACTGAACTTTAGAAAATGCTTGAGCAGTAGAAACGTGTATTCCTAAATTTACCAAATATATAAACATTCCCTTTAGCGAAAAATCTACTTTAGTTAATAACTCTCCCCTACCATTTGCAATCTGAGGTAAAGAAGTAACAAAAAAAGGACAATCACTTCCCAATTTGGAAGCTAATTCTTGTAAGCGCTCATCACTTAATTGTAAATCAAACAAAGTATTTATTGCAAGTAATGTATAAGTTCCATCGGAAGACCCTCCTCCTAACCCACCTCCCATAGGGATGACTTTATGTAAATGGATTTTGACAGGAGAAATACCATACTCTTTTTCCATGAGTTGAAATGCCTTAATACAAATATTCATTTGTGCATTTCCAGGTATATTGAGACCACTATTCGTAAATTCAAAAACATCACTTTGTATAACTTCAAGAATATCGCAGATTGAAACCGGATACATTAAAGTATCTAATGCATGGTATCCATCGTTACGCTTGTGCAGTACATGTAATCCAATATTAATTTTACACGGTGGGAATAATATCATATAACAAAGTTAATCGTTCGCAACAAAATTTGTACCTTTGCAACCACAATTTTATAGCTATGAGTACCTATTTAGATTTTGAAGAACCGATTAAAGAATTAGAAGAGCAAATTGCTCAAACAAAACAAATTGGTTTAACAACCGAAGTGGATATGACCGAACAAGTCAAAAAACTACAAGAAAAATTAGACGATAAAACAAAAGAAATATTCTCAAACCTTACCCCTTGGCAACGAGTACAATTATCTCGTCATCCTGACAGACCATATACATTAGCATATATAAACGCTATAAGTGATGGAACATTCCAAGAACTACATGGTGATCGAAGTGTAAAAGATGACAAAGCAATGATTGGAGGTTTTGGTTTATTAGATGGTAAATCTGTTATGTTTATCGGTCAACAAAAAGGAATCAATACAAAAATGCGACAGTACCGTAATTTTGGTATGGCAAATCCTGAAGGTTATCGTAAAGCTTTACGATTAATGAAATTGGCTGAGAAATTTGATAAACCAATAGTAACAATAATAGATACTCCAGGTGCTTTTCCAGGTTTAGAAGCCGAAGAGCGAGGGCAAGGCGAAGCAATTGCGCGAAACATTTATGAAATGATGCGATTGAAAGTGCCTGTAATATGTATCGTCATCGGAGAAGGAGCATCTGGAGGTGCTCTAGGTATCGGTGTAGGTGATAAAGTGGTTATGTTGGAAAATACATGGTATTCTGTGATTTCTCCTGAATCTTGTTCTTCTATATTATGGAGATCATGGGATTTCAAAGAAAAAGCTGCTGAAGCACTTAAATTAACTTCAACCGATATGAAAGAATTAAACTTAGTGGATGAAGTTATTAAAGAACCAATCAATGGTGCTCATAGAAGTCAAGAAGAAATGTTTGAAATCACCAAACAATACATCAAAAAAACAATTAAAGAATTAGAAAATATAAACCCAGAAAGCAGAATAAACGCGCGCATCGATAAATTCTGTAAAATGGGAGTTTGGAAATAAACACTAATCCAAAATCAATTAACTAAAGTTAAAGAATAGTAGATTTAAGCGTGTAATATAATCTCTTTTAACGCTACTAATTCTTTAACTTTTTCTAATTTACCAAGTGATTGATAGGAACTAATAAGATTAATTAGTATTCGCTGAATAATTGTAGTGTGACTACATGGCTCAAAAAAACCTTTCTCTTCCGGAAGTTTTAGGTCAGATAAAAATTTACGTATATCGTTCTCATACAATATACTCCCATCCGAAAATGCATTTATGTAAAAAAACACTCCCGAATTTGTGTTATTTCCTATTAATTGATTTACCCTATTTTCATCCATATACGCAAGTATAAAATGGTTGGGTAAATTCACACCATAAATTGGGATATGTAAACTTTGTGCAATTGTACTATATAGGATGCTTAAGCTCAAAGGGTTACCGTGTTTGGTCTCTAAGACGGTATTTATAAACGAATTTAATGGAGAGTGATAATTTTTATGATCTCCCTTGAATAAATAACGCGTGTAAAATATTTTGTTTAAAATTTTAACTTTTTCAAAAGCAGTCTGCTTATCATTTATTTCCATCCATACATCCTGCCTAATTAGATCTATTTTTGTACGTATAGTTAATTCATCAATACCAGGATATTGCCATTTACTTAGTATTATCCATGCTTCAATTAAATCGAATTCTTTAGATTTTATCCAATTTTCAAGTTCTACTTTAATAGATGAAAACTGAATCTCATGAGTAATCTGCTCTATTCTTACTTGGTGTATTTGACTAATATCTTGATTCTCCCAAGCACTTTCTAAGAAAGGAATAACAGTTAGGCCAATAGAACGGATTTGATTCTGAACATGAGATACTATCTCTTCATCAGGATCATCTAATAGATTAATTAAAGCTTGTATAGACTCGGGAGTTAACATAAAACAAAAGTATTAGAATAATACTTCTTATTCATATAACCAATATATACTTATAAAAGAACAGTTGTTAATTGAAAATTATAGTAATGATTCTATAATTTTATCCATCGTATAACCCTCCGCTTCAGCACGATAATTTCGCACTAATCGATGACGTAATATAGGTTTTGCAACAGCTTTTACATCTTCAATATCTGGAGATAGTTTTCCTTTCAATAAAGCATGACATTTAGCGCCAATTATTAAAAACTGTGATGCACGTGGCCCTGCCCCCCAAGAGATATAATCTTTGGATATATTCGTACTGTAAATAGTATCTTTTCTTGTTTTAGAAACTAACTGAACTGCATACTCTAAAACATTTTCAGACACAGGAATTTTTCGAACTAAATTTTGATACGTTAATATTTGTTCAGCATTCAACACTTGATTTACAGTAACAAATGTATCTTCTGTTGTAGCTCTTACTATAGCTAGCTCTTCGAGATAAGAA
>CANHRS010000122.1 GCA_947463445.1 Flavobacteriia bacterium
GTAAATAATAAAGGGATAATATTTGGAATCATGGATATCAAAATGATTCTAAATGAGCGGAATAGGAAAGCCATTAATAATGCGATGGATAGAATAGCGAAAATTAAACTTTGGACTAAATTAACAAATAGGTATTTTGTTCCTTCAGATACTACGACGGATGTTCCTGTAAACGTAAGGTCGTAATATTCATCGTCGATTGCCTGACGTAAAATGTTTTTAAAATTTTTCTTTGTTTTGTAGGTGTCAATTTTACTTGGGTCTAAATCAAAAGCGGTTTGTAAATCTTGGTTGCCTTTGGATAAGATTGCAGTCACATTATTGAAAATCCAAGGATATGTATATAATAAGGTATCTACTAAATCTTTTCTGCCTTTAAATGCTTTTTTGAATGTCGCTTCTACGTGCGTTTTTTCCGGATTCAAAATGTTATCCACCTTAATTTTCAATGCGTCTACTTTTTTAGAAACTACATAGGAACCTAAATCTTTCATTTGTAACCGAATACGCAAAGAAGTATTTGTTGTATCCACCAATTCTTTAATCGACATACTACCACTATTGACATTATTGATGTCTGTTTCGTCGAAGTATTTTTTGAGTCGAAGTTTATCGCGCGTAGAAATTAAGGTGTAATGCGTCGAATCATTATCAAAATAAGCCATGTTGATCGACTTAATGAAATTGACAATGGATAAACTTTTGGAAAATAGCGTGTCTTTTGCAAATTCTTGCTGAATATGATCAACTTTCTCTAGTGTTTCATTCGAAAATAATCTACCTTTTTCTTTGTAATTGATCAATATCTCAAAAGGAACTGCACCTCCAAAATTTTTCTCGATGAATTTTAAGTCTAATAAAATGGGATCGTCTTTTGGAAGGTCACTCGTAATATTTCCAGTAGCAACGATTTTGGTCATCCCATATAAGCTAATTACAACGACAACTATCGAAATGATATAAACTAACTTCCTGTATTTAGAAATGATAATTATAATGTATTCGATAAATCCTTTGGAATATACTTTGTATAAGTGTTTTAGATGTCTTTCTTTCGGTGGTTTAGAATAGGATGCCATGATAGGTAAAATGCAAATGGATAATGCAAAAACAACCATGATATTCAAACTAGAAATCACACCGAATTGTGCTAATTTATCCGAACTTGTAAAAGTGCAAAAACCTACAGCGGTAGTTAAATTGGTAAGAAAAGTTACCGAACCTATGCGTTTGATCATGGTGAATAATGCACGCATTTTATTTTGATGCAAGACATATTCTTGGTGGTATCGCGTGACTAAAAACACGCAGTTTGGAACACCAATCACAATCAATAATGGTGGTATTAAGGCCATCATGATCGATAATTGGAAATTGAATAAAGCGATACTACCTAAGGCCCAAATCACAGATACAAATACAACGATATTACATTGCATGACGATACGTAAGGATCGAAAGAAAATGTATAAGAGTAAAGAAGATGCTAATACGGATAGCCCAAGGAAAATATACATTTCATTCACGATACGCTTACCAATCACGACACGCATGTGCGGTAGTCCAGCGAAATGTGGTTTACCAAAGTACTTAGCGTACGATTCTACTAATTCCTCAATTTCAAATACGACTTTTGATTTCTTTTTGTCGGACAAGTATTTCTCGTCCATACCAATAAGTAGGAGGGAAACCTTGGTTTTGTCATTGTATAACAAACCATCGTACAATGGATTTTGTTTTACTTCACGACGGATGGAATCAATCGATTTTTCGTGAAACGTAGAATCGGAGAAAATTTTTTGAATTTCAAAGCGTTGCTCTGTTTTATTGTTGCAAATTTTATATAAGGTAGCTTCAGAAATGACACTTTCAACACCTCCAATTTCCAAAATTTTAAATGCTAAGTTTTGCCATTTTACAAAGTTTTGCTCCGTATATAAGGAGTCGGAATGGATTGCGATAGCTAAAGTGGAACCATCCTCACCAAATTGTTCTTTGAATTTTAAATAATCTGCTTGTGGTTTACTATCCTTAGGAAGTGTATTACCGTATTTGTTATCTACTTTTAAAGAAGTTACAGCGAAATAACCGAAAAACACGGTGAGTATAATTACAATCGCTATAATAAACAGTCGGTTACGTAAAATTATACTCGCTAATGAATTCCACATTTTATTTCTTTTTTTTAAACTATCAGCACAATAATACCAATAATTTCTGACTTTATGGGTAGTTTTTTTGTACATTTCGGCTTTTTTAAACGATAATTTATTCATTTAATAAAATGAAACTAACATACATGAAAACCTATTTTGTTTTTCTATTATGTGCTTTTTTCTTTTTTTCTTGTAATCCCTGTAAAAAAGACAAAGCCTTATTTTATGGTGCTGAAAATAAGCTCTTCAACTATGTTGGACGCATCGATTTTTCGGATAAATATGCACCTCGACTTTGGGCTCCAGGTGTGTATATTCAAGCAAGTTTTACTGGCTCTTTCTGTGAAGTCGTAATAAATGACGAAGGGTTCTTAAAAGATGCAACAGAACATAATTACATAGAGGTTGTTATAGATTCGTTACCAGTAAAACGGATACATTTGACTAAAAAAAATAATACCTTGCTGGTTGGTAAAGGGTTAGGTAAAGGAAGGCATACGATTACCATTTGTAAAACCACAGAAACGAAAATAGGATATTTAGAATTTATTGGACTTCGCGTAGAGCAATTATTGCCTGTCAAAAAGAAAAAACGTCGTATCGAATTCATTGGTGATTCAATGACCTGTGGGAATGGAATGGAAAATGATTCCATTCAATGTGGTGAACGTCATTGGTTTGACCAACATTGTGCATATCGTAGTTATGGACCAAGTTTAGCACGTAGATTTAATGCAGATTGGATGTTGACTTCTGTTTCTGGCTATGGAATGTCGCGTAGTTGTTGTAATAATGATAAAACTATTCCTGAAGTATATGATTATACCGATTTGTCCCAATGCCGGATTAAATGGGATAAAA